>JBGQGO010000286.1:0-7067 GCA_041497455.1 Blastocatellia bacterium
ATTATCGTTTTCGCCGGGAAGATCATGCTTTTGATCTACGTGTACATGTGGTTCCGGTGGACGTGGCCGCGGTATCGCTACGACCAGTTGATGGAGCTTGGGTGGAAGTGGATGATACCGGCCGGGCTTGCCAACATCGTGTTGACCGGAATCTGGTACGTGCTGGCGCTGCCCAAAGCGCAGGGTGGCGTGTTCGGGTTCATGCAAGAAGAGAAGGGACGGCTGATCCCGAAAGGGTGGGGCATCGTTTATTTCATCGTCACCGCTTTCATCGTTACAATTCCAATCGTTTGGGGGCTTCTGGTTACGATCAATCGGCGGTCGCGCGACTTCAACTTGCACGATCAGCGGCAGCTTCAGATGCAGCTTCGCCGCGAGCGATTGGAGAAGATGTTGCAAGAGCAGCCTCGTCCGGCAGAAACCGGCGGACAGTAGCACTTTTTCAAAGCAGGTAATTTATGCCAGCAGCAAAGACACCGGCAGCGAAACGAACAATCGGCCAGTTGATCAAGCGGCTCTTATTGCTTGATCTGTTCAAGGGCTTGATGGTCACTTTCAAGTACAACGCGCGAGCGCTGTACGAGCCTCGCGATGGCGGCAACCCTAATCAAGCCATATATACCGAGCAGTATCCGCTCGAGGCGGCGCGTGTGTCTGAGAGATTCCGCGGCGCGCCTCGGTTGAATCTCGATCCCGAAAACGGGAGCACTCTGTGCATCGCGTGCGATCTTTGCGCGCTGGCCTGCCCGGTCGATTGCATCGAGGTCGGGTCTATACGCCGCGAAGTCCGCGAAGGCGAGAAGGTGAACAAGAAGAAGGTTCTTACGACCTTCACGTTCGACACGTCGCGCTGCATGTTTTGCAATCTGTGCGTGGAAGCTTGTCCGACTGATTGTCTCGAGCTGACGCAGAGCTTCGAGCTTGCGGTCTACCATCGCGCAGGTTTTCGATGGGACCGCGAGATGCTCGAGAAGGGCATCAATTATGTCCGGTATGCGAAATAGTCATCGGTTATCGGCCATATTGGTCCTATAGGTTCTATATGCAATTACACGGTTGGGAAGCAGCGTTGTTCTACGTTCTGGCGATCATGACTTTGTTCATGGCCGTCTTCGTAGTAACCGCTCGCGTAGCGGTTCACTCGGCTCTGTTTCTCATCTCAACCTTAGTCAACGTCGCGCTGCTGTTCATCCTGCTGCGCGCCGAGTTCGTGGCCGGCGTTCAGATACTTGTGTACGTCGGCGGCGTGATGGTCTTGTTTCTGTTCGTGATAATGCTCGTGCAGACCCGGGCTGAAGAAGAAGCGCGTGTCAGGTTGTACACGGGACAGACCTGGCCGGCTGTGATCATCGCCTTGCTGCTCGCGGTCTCGTTCTACTTCGCGATGAATCCGGCGCAGGCGGCTTTCAGGCCACCCGACAGCGCAACAACCACCCCGGTCGTAGCGGAAAGCGCCGAACGAGCGACCGCCGGCGCCGGCTTGAACATTTCCAAGGACACTCAGGAAGTCGGCGAACAGCTTTACCGCCAGGCGGCTTTGCCTTTCGAAATCGCATCGCTGCTGTTGCTGGTCGCGATGGTAGGCGCGGTGCTGCTCGCGCGTGGAACAAAACAAGAGAAGTACTATGAATAATAGATTGCCGATTGCCGATTGCCAATTCCCGATTTCAGAGCAGCGCGAGTGTCTGTCAATCGGCAATTGGCAATCGGCAATCGGCAATTCACTTGGGAGGACTCTGTGATCAGTATCATCATAGGCGCGCTAGCCTATGTGGCTCCGGTGCTCTTACAGGCCCAGCAACCATTTCTAAAGCGGTTCGAACCTACGCTCATCAACTTCCTGATGCTGAGCTTTCTGCTTTTCGTCGTAGGAGTCGCCGGGGTCCTTTCGCGCCGGAACATCATCATCATTTTTATGTCGATCGAGTTGATCCTGAACGCGGTCAACCTGAACCTCATCGCGTTCTCGCGGTACCTCGAGATCAACAAGGAGGCGCTTACGGCGAAAGGCCTCGCGGTGAATTCGCTGTCCGGGCCTGTGTTCGTTATTTTCATCATCGTCGTGGCCGCGGCCGAGGCTGCGGTCGGGCTTGGCATCGTCATCGCGATGTTCCGCAACCGCGAGACCGTCGCGATCGATGAGATAGATTTATTGAAATGGTGAGAAACCCGGTTCCGGGTTCAGGGTTCGTGGTTCAAAAGTTGAAAGAACCCGGAACCCCGAACCAGGAACCCTGAACTTCTTCTTATGCTCAAACTCGTCTGGCTTATCCCGGTTCTTCCGCTGGTTGGCTTCCTGTTGAGTTTCCTACTGGGCCGCAAGCTCGGCTTGCGCGAGCGCACGGTCTCGCTCATCGCGTGCGGCGTGATCCTCGCTTCGATGCTGCTCACGCTTGGGGCGTTCTACGAATACCATTGGACCTATAACCCCGCGAACGAGGACAAGCCATATCTCACCAGCAACGATGGCTTCCCGGGTTCGTTCACCTGGCTGCCTGGAGGCGCGGCGCACAACACGCAAGGTCAACAAGCAGGCGCGCTGTCAAATTTCAACATCGAGTGGAGCTATCAAATAGACCAGCTCTCGCTGGTGATGATGTTCATCGTCACCTTCGTAGGCTTCTGGATTCACGTCTTCGCCACCGGCTACATGCACGGCGACAAAGGCTACTATAGATTCTTCGCTTATCTAAATCTGTTCATGTTCATGATGCTGCTGCTCGTGATGGGCTCGAACTTCATGATCATGTTTATCGGATGGGAAGGCGTCGGGCTTTGCTCGTATCTGCTCATCGGCTACTACTTCAATAAACAAGAAGCGGCGGACGCGTCGAAGAAGGCGTTCGTCGTCAACCGCATCGGCGACTTCGGAATGGTGCTGGCCATCGCCGGTGTGTTCGCGACGTTCGGCACGGTGCAATTCCACAAGGTCGCAGAACTCTCAGCAGCGTATCCACAAGAGCATCTCTGGCAGTTCGGATTGATGTCGTGGCTCGCGCTTGGGCTGTTCATCGGCGCGATCGGCAAGAGCGCGCAGATACCTCTCTTTATCTGGCTCCCCGACGCGATGGCCGGACCGACTCCGGTGTCAGCGCTGATACACGCCGCAACGATGGTGACCGCCGGCGTGTTCATGGTGACCCGCACGAACTTCATCTTCCAGCGCTCGGTCACGATGATGATGATAGTGGCGCTGGTCGGATTGCTGACCGCGTTCATCGCCGCGACGATCGGCATCACCCAGACCGACATCAAGAAAGTCCTGGCCTACTCGACCGTCTCGCAACTCGGCTTCATGTTTTTGGGCGCTGGAGTGGGCGCGTTCATCGGAGCGATCTTCCACGTGTTCACGCACGCGTTCTTCAAAGCGCTGCTGTTCCTCGGATCGGGCTCGGTCATTCACGGTATGCATCACGAGCAAGAGATGCCGCGAATGGGAGGGTTGAAGAAATATCTTCCGATTACCCACAAGACGATGCTTATGGGCTGGCTCGCGATATGCGGCATCTTCCCGCTCGCCGGCTTCTTCTCAAAGGACGAGATACTGTGGAAGACGTTTTCAACAAGCCTTTTCGGTGGCGAAAAGATCTTGTGGGTAGTTGGATTCATCACCGCCGGAATAACCGCTTTCTATATGACCCGCCTGATGGGTCTGACGTTCTGGGGCGAAGAGCGATTCCGCAAGGGCCACACCGAGGGGCACGAATCTCACGATGACCATCACGGCCCTGTTGAGCCGCACGAATCGCCGCGCAGCATGACGCTGCCGTTGATCGTGCTGGCGGTGGGCTCGGTGGTTGTCGGATGGGTAGGCATTCCGCACGCGCTGACTGGAGGAGCTAACATCAACCTGTTCGAGCGGTGGCTTGCGCCAGTTATCGTGAAGGTGCACGAAGCGCCTCCTGCACAGCACGCCGTCACGCAAGCGGCTCCTGGAGCCAATTCTGCGGCAGCGCCTGTCGAGGCATCTGCTGCTGAATCGGCTGCCGGTCACTCCGAAGCCGGCCACGAAGCTACTGACCCGAAAGAATACCTGCTTATGCTGCTGTCGCTTGCCATCGCGGCAGGGGGCATATATCTAGGCCGCGTGTTCTACGTGAAGCGCCCCGATCTGCCAAAGATCTGGGCCGCCAAGCTCCGGCCGCTATACACGCTCAGTTTCAACAAGTGGTATTTGGACTGGCTGCTCGACGTAAAGGGAGTAGAAGCCGGCAAGGCACTTAACAACGCGCTCTGGTCAGTTGACGCGACCGTAGTCGATGGCGGCGTGAACGGCGCGGGCTGGATGACCCGGTTCTGGGCGAAGGTCACCGGCTGGTGGGACAAGTGGGTTATCGATCTCGCCGTTAACGCTACCGGCTTTGTCGCCAAAGTCGGCTCGTATGTGTTGCGCACTGTGCAAACCGGCCTCTGGCAGAACTACGCTCTGCTGTTCGCGGCGGGTCTGTTTGTTATTTTGCTTTATTACGTGTACCCGGCGATATCGACAACGATCAAGGGATTTACTGGAAAATAGGTCCTATAGGTCTTATAGGCCCTATATTCTTCTTTAGGAGACTCTGGCTATGCCTGGTCGCATTCAGTTTTTCGGCATCGGCATCCTATCGTGGGTGACGTGGCTCCCGGCGGTTGGCGCTATCTTGCTTCTGTTTTTCAACCGCGCCAAGAACAACAGCATCCGTGGATTCGCGAACATGTGGATCGGGCTGTGCTTCCTGATATCGATCCCGCTGGTCACCGGCTTCCCCGGCAAAGGACCCGGTTATGACCGGGCCTACGGCGGATTGCAATTCATCGAAGACCACGACTGGATCCCACTGATCGGCGCGCGCTATCAACTCGGCGTCGATGGGCTTGCGCTGGTGCTGGTGATGCTGACGACCCTGTTGGGCGTAGTCTCGGTCGTCTGTTCGTGGGCGTACATCCGCGAGAAAGGCCGCGAAAAAGAGTACTACATAATGATGCTGCTGCTTCAAAGCGGCATGCTCGGAGCGTTTGTCTCAGCCGACCTGTTCCTGTTCTTCATTTTCTGGGAAGTGATGCTCGTTCCGATGTACTTCCTGATCGGCATCTGGGGCGGCAAGAACCGGCTCTACTCGGCGATCAAATTCTTCCTGTACACGCTGGTTGGCTCGGTAGTGATGCTGCTCGCTGTGCTGAAGCTCTTCTTCATCTTCCCCGATGTAGTCAAAGCGCAACGCCCGGCCGTTGAAGCGACCGCGCGCCAGCTTGCCGCGTGCAGCATCGCCGATCCCGACCGCCGAGGTCAGGTCAACAGCGAGATGCTCAACCTCGCGCTCGATGCGATGAAGCGCGTTGACGGCATCGACCCGCAGACCAAACAAGCCTTGCCTCCGGGTTACGTCCACAGTTCGTTCAACATCGCAGCGCTGACGGCTATCGGCCCGCACATCAAAGCGGTCTTCGGCATTGGCGTTGTGATCTGGCTGTTCATCGGCTTCGGGCTGTCGTTCGCGATCAAGGTACCGATGTTTCCCTTCCATACCTGGCTGCCCGACGCGCACTACGACGCTCCGACCGCGGGTTCGGTGATACTGGCGGGCGTGCTGCTGAAGATGGGCACCTACGGATTCATGCGATTCTCGCTGCCTATCTTCCCGGACGCCGCTAAAGATCCGACCGTGCGCCAGGTGATGGTAGTGCTTTCGATCATCGGAATAATCTACGGCGCGCTGGTGGCGATGGCGCAAAAGGACGTCAAGAAACTGGTCGCGTACTCGTCGGTTTCGCACTTGGGCTTCGTGATGCTTGGGTTGTTCGCGTTCAATCCGAATGGAATCAACGGCGCGGTGCTGCAGATGATCAATCATGGCATCTCGACCGGCGCGCTGTTCATGCTGGCGGGCATTCTGTACGAACGCAGGCACACGTATGAGATCGCCGAGTTCGGAGGGCTCGCTTCGGTAATGCCAACCTTCTCGACGATCTTCCTGATCGTCACGCTCTCGTCGTTAGGCTTGCCGCTAATGAACAATTTCATCGGCGAGTTCCTGACGATTAGAGGCGCGTTCGAAGCAAAGGTCGTGTGGGGCGCGCTCGCCGCTTTGGGAATCATTCTAGGCGCGGCGTATATGTTGTGGCTTTATCAACGAGTGTTCTTCGGCCAGGTCAGCAAAGCAAACGAAGGCTTGAAAGATCTGGACGCGCGCGAGGCGTGGCAGTTCGCGCCGCTGATCTTCTTGATCTTCTGGATCGGCGTTTATCCGAAGCCGCTGCTCTCGTACATCGAGCCGCAAACAAACGTGGTAGTCGCTCAGGTGCAGCCGGATTATTTCAAGGATGCGCAGCGCCCACAGGTCGCGGAGGAGCAACAGAAATAAGGTTCCGGGTTCCGGATTTGTGGTTCAGAGTTGAGCGCAACTCCGAACCCTGAACTTTGAACCGGAACCACGAACCCGAAACCTGCTTTTATGCTACAAGCCACCGACTTTCCAACCATCGCGCGTCAAGCGGCGCAGTTCATCATGCCTGAAGGCATCCTGACGCTGTTCGCCTGCGCCGCGCTCGTGCTCGACGTGATGCTCCCGCGCAATCGCAAACGCGTCGTCGCGTGGGTCTCACTTGCGGGGGTAGGCTTCGCATTCATCTCGCTCTGGATTCTGTACTCCGGCATAGTCAGCAAAGGCGCGCCTCGCACCGCGTTCTACGACATGATCGTGCTCGATAGCTACGCCGTCGTGTTCAAGTCGATGTTTCTGATCGGCGCGGCGCTGTCGATACTGCTCTCGATGAAGTATCTCGACATCGAAGGAGAACAGCGCGGCGAATACTACGCGCTCATTCTGTTCTCGGTCGTCGGTATGATGTTCATGGCGTCAGGCGTCGACCTGCTGACGCTGTTCGTCTCTCTCGAGCTGATGGCCGTCTCGGTCTACATTCTAGTCGGCTACTTCCGCCGCGATCAGAAATCGAACGAAGCGTCGATGAAGTACTTTCTTCTTGGCGCGTTCTCGTCGGGCGTGTTGCTGTACGGCATTTCGATGGTGTACGGCCTGACTGGTTCAACCAATCTGGCGACCATCGCGGGAGCGCTGCCGAAGGTCATG
>JBGQGO010000287.1:0-7059 GCA_041497455.1 Blastocatellia bacterium
AGCAAAGAGGGGCGGCCACGGAGGGCCGCCCCTACAAGATTATGGAGATTGTTGATGACCACTAGCACTCAAATACCGAACTACGATGTTAAAGATCTGGCTCTAGCGAAGGCCGGCCGAATGCGCATCGAATGGGCCGAACGCGAAATGCCCGTGCTTCGCCAGATCAGGGAGCGCTTCGAACGAGAGCGCCCGCTTGCAGGAAAGAAGATGGTCGCCTGTTGCCACATCACGACCGAGACCGCGAACCTCGCTCGCGCATTGAAGGCAGCCGGAGTCGACGCGGTGTTGATCGCCTCGAATCCGCTGTCGACTCAAGACGACGTCGCGGCGGCGCTTGTCGTCGAGTACGGAATCCCGGTCTTTGCGATCAAGGGAGAGACTCCCGAGACTTACAACCGTCACGTGCGATTGGCGCTCGACCACGAGCCTGATCTGATCATCGACGACGGCTCGGATGTCGTCGCCACGATGGTCAAAGAGCGCCCCGAGTTGATCAACAAGATCATCGGAACAACGGAAGAAACAACGACCGGATTGGTTCGTCTGCGCGCGCTCGAAAAGAGCGGGCGGATGACCTGGCCGACGATCGCGGTGAACGACGCGCAGACGAAACACTTTTTCGACAATCGCTACGGCACTGGCCAGTCGACGCTGGACGGCGTGATTCGCGCGACTAACATTTTGCTCGCGGGCCGAACGATCGTCGTAGTCGGATATGGCTGGTGCGGCAAAGGCGTCGCGATGCGCAGCCGCGGCATGGGCGCAAACGTCATCGTCTGCGAGATCAATCCGATTCGCGCCATCGAAGCGGTGATGGATGGAATGCGGGTGATGACCATTGAAGACGCTGCGCCGCTTGGCGATATTTTCATCACCGTCACCGGCAACCGTCACGTGATCGACGGCCATCACTTCGCGAAGATGCACGACGGCGCGCTCGTCGCGAACTCGGGCCACTTCGACGTCGAGTTGAATCTGGTCGCGCTTGCCGAGCTGAGCGAGGAGAAAGAGCAACTGCGCCCGTTCGTTGAACAGTACAAGCTGAAAGCCACCGGCAATCGGGTAATGGTGCTCGGCGAAGGGCGGCTGATCAATCTCGCGGCCGCCGAAGGCCACCCGGCGTCTGTGATGGACATGAGCTTCGCCAATCAGGCTCTGTCGTGCGAGTACCTTGTGAAGAACGAGGGGAAGCTCGCGCCCGGTTTGCATCTGTTGCCCGAGGAAGTCGACAACGAGATCGCTTCGCTCAAACTTGCGGCGATGGGAATCAAGATCGACAAGCTCACGGCAGAGATGATCGAGTACATGAACACGTGGGAAGCGGGGACTTAGGCAAGAAAACTTCTATTCAGTCTTCCGATCCTTTGATCTGCGGCTTTTCTGGCGGCGTTCACCAACGCGAGTCGTAAGCACGCGTTTGCTTGACTTCCGTTCGGGATCACGCCGCTTGCTCGAGCGCCGGTCGGGCGTAGATCGCCGCTCCTTTCCGTTGGACGACTCTATTCCTTTTTTTTCCATAGGTGGGATCGGCTAAACCGCAAGTAGAACTCACAGGCCACGTGAGGTGAGCGGCTCACCTGTGAGATTCCGTAGTCAACTAACCACTGACAACTTGATCGCCGCTGGTTCACAGAGCCGAGCCGCCCGATGAGCCTTCGCCTCCGGAGCCTTCAGGCGTGGAAGGGGCCGCTGATCCGCCGCCTTCTTGACCGGTCGGCGAGCCGGCGCTCTCTCCTGCAGCGACGGCGGGTTCTGGGTCTGCGGGTGCAGCGACGGCTTCGACGGCTGCCGGTTTCTCAGTGAAGTACTCTTTGAGCTCCTTGCCGGGCTTGAAGTAAGGGACGCGCTTGGCTGGAACATCAACCGGCTCGCCGGTCTTGGGATTCCGGCCACGGCGCGGGCCTCGCTCGCGAGTGCGGAAGCTGCCGAAGCCGCGCAGCTCGACCTTTTCACCCTTGTGCAGCGCGCCGATTATCGAGCCGAAGACGGTCTCGACTATCACTTCGGCATCGCGCTTGTTTAGCTCGGCTGCCCGAGCCACTTCTTCAACAAGTTCTGCCTTAGTCATCTTTCTCCTGTGAGCCGCAACAGTTCAGCGGCCTGTTTTCTTATTCGATTATCATCCCGCGCGGTTGCGCCGCGCGGTTGCGAAGAAATGAGCCGCAGTACGCGGAGCCCATGAATGCCTGAGAGTTCACAATCTACTTCAATCCTATTGATGCTAAGACTCTTGGGGTTAGAATGTCGTACAGCACGCTCAAGTATCTACAGCGAAAAGGCAGAAATCAAGTCCCCGCGAGGACTTCTGCGACCTGGGAGCAGATCATTTTCCATTTTCCATTTGTCATTTGTCATTTGCTATTGGGGACTCGCGGTTGCCGGCAATAGCCAATGACAAATAATGACAAATGGAAAATGGAAAATCATCAACTATGAAAAACACGCTTGTCCCCGGCAGCGGTAGCAAGCGCCCTGGTCAGGTTTCAATGATGTATCTCAACTCGTTACGGTTGGCGCGGCTGAAGCGCTCCGTTTGACATCGCTTCTTTCAGACCTCTAGAATTTTCGCTTGTTACTTCGGGGCGCTGACACATTGTGAAGTAGCAGACTTGGGAATTGGTTTAATAAGGCTATCATGACAACACTCATCACTACCGCGGAAGCAGAAGCAGGAACGAGAATCCAAACCAAGTCATTCATCACCCGCAACGTTGGAAAGGCAATCCTAAAAAACGGTCTCACCGTTCTTACAAAGGAGATGCACGACAAGCCGGTCGTCGCGACGATCATCTGGTATCGGGTCGGCTCGCGCAACGAGGAGTTGGGCCAGACGGGCAAGTCCCATTTCCTCGAGCACATGCTTTTCAAAGGGACCGACCGTTATCGGAAGGGCGAGATCGACCTGATCACTCACCTGAACGGCGGCGCTAACAACGCGTTCACGTGGCTCGACTTCACCGCGTACTACTTCACGTTCGCCTCGGACAGATGGGAGGCTGCGCTCGAGATCGAAGCGAGCCGCATGCGGAACACGACATTCGTCGAGGAAGAATTCGCGCCGGAAAAGCAGGTCGTCGAAGAGGAGTTGCGCATCGGACTGGACGGTCCGTGGGAGGCGCTCGAAAACGAAGTCTGGGCCACGGCGTTCCGCCAGCACCCGTATCATTGGCCCACCGTCGGATGGCTTGAAGACCTGGAAGCGGCTTCCGGAGCCGATATGAAGGCTTACTATGACAAGTGGTATCACCCGCGCCGCGCGACGTTGGTCGTGGCCGGTGACTTCGACACGGTTGAGGTGCTCCAAAAGATTGAAGAGCTGTTTGGCCCGGTTCCGCCGGGACCGGTGATCGCGCCGCTCAACATACTCGAGCCGCCTCAGCGCGGCGAGAAGCGACTCGTAGTAAAGAAGCAAACGCCCGTCGAGCGCTTGCTGATCGGCTATCACGCACCCGAAGTCGCGCACCCGGACTCTTACGCGCTGAAGGTCGCGGAGGCGGTCCTTTCGACCGGCAAGTCTTCGCGGCTCTACCAACGCCTGGTCGAGCGAGACCAATCGGTCACCAAGGCAGGCGCCTGTTACCACGACCACATCGATCCATCTCTCTTTTACTTTCAGGCCGAGTTGAAGCCCGGGTTCAAACTCGCGGACGTCGAGCGCGCAACGTTCGAGGAAATCGATCGGCTGAAGCGCGGCGACATCTCGACGGCAGAGATTGATAAAGCTAAGCGGCAGATCGAAGCTTCTCTGGTGTTGAGCAGCGAGGAGCCGTTGCAGCAGGCAACCTTGCTCGGCCGGTACGAGACGATCGCCTTCGGCGAACACGTGCCCGAGGACTCACGCGGTTATCACTATCTGGACACGCTGCTGGAGCGCGTCGCCGCTGTAACGACTCAAGAGATTGCAACGGGCGCCCAGAAGTATTTCACTGAAGACAACCGGACAGTTGGCTACTTGATCAGCGATGGAGAGTCTGGCGCGAAGGAGCGTGACCTTGCAGCATAGCCAAAAACGCATCACGCCGCCGAGGCTCGACGTCGAGCGCGTCGAGTTACCGAACGGTCTGGTCCTGCTGCTCTCGGAGAATCATTCGATTCCCTCTGTTTCAATCAACGCGATCGTGCGAGCAGGGTCGCGCTTCGAGGCCGACGAGAAAGCGGGGCTTGCGTCGTTAGTCGGCGCGCTTCTCGACGCGGGCACGGTTAGCAGGACGTCGCAACAGATTGCCGAAGCCATCGAAGCAGCCGGAGGGCAACTCGGCACTTTTGGCGACTATCAATCGAGCGGCGCCCTGGTCAGGCTGCTTTCGAAAGACGCCGGCCTTGGCCTGGACGTGGCATCCGATCTGTTGATCAACGCGACGTTTCCCGAAGACAAGGTCCGCCAGGACATCGATCGCCGCGTTGCACAAATAAAAGCCCGGCTCGACGTGCCGCGCACGCAAGCTTCAGACGTGTTCAACGAGATCGTGTTCGAGGGTTCTCCGCAGCATCGGCCTCCGATAGGTTATGAAGGGACGGTGATGACGCTGACGCGAGCGGATGTTGAAGGATTCTATCGTCGCTACTACGTGCCGGAGAACACGATGCTCGCAATAGCCGGCGACATCGACAAGAACGAAGTGAAGAGCATGGCCGAGGCGACGTTTGGAAAATGGCCGCGCTCTGCGGAGTTCGAGACGCCACAAGTGCCGCAGCCTCATCGCCAGACTTCGCCGATCGAGAGGTTCGTCACCGCATCGAAGGAACAGGTCAACGTCGTGATCGGTCACCTCGGAATCGAGCGGAAGAACCCGGACTATTACGATCTGTTGGTTATGGACACGATACTCGGGTCCAGTCCGGGGTTCACGTCGCGCATTCCTCGAATACTGCGCGACGAGCAGGGGCTTGCGTACAGCACGTTCAGCAACATCACATCGAGCGCCGGGCTTGATCCGGGCCGGTTCATTGCATACATCGGCACCGCGCCTGAGAATCTCGACCGCGTGATTTCGGGTTTGCGAGGCGAGATCGCGCGAATAGTCGAGGGAGGCGTTACGCCCGAGGAGTTGGAGACCGCCAGGCTCTATCTGACCGGCAGCTTCGTTTTTCACTTTCAGAGGAATTCGCAGATCGCCGAGTTTCTTCTCGAAGCTGAAATCTACGGGCTGGGTTTCGACTACCTGGAGAGGTACCCCGAGTTGATCCGCGCAGTCAGTGTCGAAGACGTGAATCGCGTAACGCGCAAGTACATTGATCCGCAGAAACTGACAACGGTCGTCGTCGGCCCGGTCGACGAGCAAGGGAAGTCCGTAGTCAGTAGTCCGTAGTTTCTCCTCTACAGCGGACTGTTGACTACGGACTACGGACTATGGACTACGGACTACCGGAAGGAGTTTCATGAACCATCGCCATTCATCAAAGCGAGCGCTTGCCGTTCTTATGCTTGCAGCCTTTATGCTTGCATCGGCGGCGGGCGCTGCTAATCTGCCGCTTCCGACGGCCGAGGCAACGTCGAGCATAACGACGCGCGATCTAAAAATGCATTTGAGTTTTCTCGCGTCCGACGAACTGGGGGGGCGATACACACTGAGCCCCTCGAACCGCGTGGCCGCGCGCTACCTTGCTTCCCAACTCGAATCCTATGGCTATCGAGGCGCGGCGCGTGATGGCTCCTTTCTTCAGCGAGTGCCGCTCAGCTATCGCGACGTGGATCGCGCGGTTAGCCGCGTGACGCTCTACATCGGCGGTACGAAGCGCGACTTTAACTACGCGGACGCGTTTCTGGCCGGCGTTCCGGTAGATATGAACATTAGCGGCGGTCTTGTTTTTGTAGGGTATGGAGTCTCATCGCCGAGGAATAACTACGATGATTACGCCGGTCTAAAAGTGAAAGGCAAGATCGTAGTGATCGCGGACGGCACGCCCGAATCTCTCAAGAATGTAAGGCTGGGCGACGACGAACAGGCAGAGGCGGCGGCCCTCGCGCATGGGGCGATCGGAGCCGTCAAGATTCCCGACGCGCAAACGCTGCTCAGTTGGGAACAGCTCAAGGCCTGGCTCGGCGGCTCGCAGCATCTAGGCTTGCCGCCCAGGACCACGGCATCCGGGAAAAGCTTGCCGGGGATTGCCGCCGGTCCGGAGCTGATAAAAGCGATCGCCAAGGCGATGGGGAAAGAGAACTCCGACCTGATCACGTACGCGAGCAAGCTAAAACCGGCGGAGATAGCGGCGACCGCCGAGATCAAGCTTCGCGTCGATGTGAAGGAAGCGCCTCCCGCTCAGAATGTCGTTGGCATACTCGACGGCGCCGATCCGAAACTCAAGGATGAGTACGTGATTTTCAGCGCGCATTACGATCACTTGAAGACCGGCGACAAAGGAGAGGTTTACCACGGCGCTGACGACGACGGTTCCGGGACCGTGTCCGTGCTCGAGATCGCGCAGGCGTTCTCCCTCGGGCCGCGGCCCAAACGGTCGATACTGATTGTCTTTCACACAGGCGAAGAGCTAGGTCTGTTCGGTTCCGAATACAACACCGACTACGAACCTGTAGTGCCGCTTCAGAAGCTGGTCGCGGATTTCAACATCGACATGGTGGGCCGCAGCCGGCCCTCGGGTGACGATGATCCTCGCGACGCTCACCTGACCGACAAGGATTCGATTTACATCATCGGCGCGGACAAGCTTTCAACCGAGTTGAACAAACTTAACGAAGAGACAAATCTCGCCACGGCGCGATTGAAGTTCGATTACACCTACAACGACGAGAAGCACCCCGAGCGGTTTTACTACCGCTCCGACCACTACAACTACGCCAAGCACGGCATACCGATTATCTTTTACTTCACCGGGGTGCATCGCGACTACCACAAAACGAGCGACGTAGTTGAGAAGATCGACTTCGAAAAGATGGAGCGGATCGACAGGATGATCTTCGCGACGGGCTGGCGAGTTGCAAATCTCGATCATCGGCCGGTTGTGGATAAGCGGCCATAGCTGACCTGAAAGAACGGCAGTGGAGCATGGGAGCAATGATCTCAGCACGAATCGCTTGTTTGATCTTTACGCTTGCTA
>JBGQGO010000288.1:0-7054 GCA_041497455.1 Blastocatellia bacterium
GATCTCTATCGCGCCGAGTTCGTTGTTCTGCTTGGGCCATCGGGGAGTGGCAAGTCGACGCTGTTAAACATCCTCGGCGGACTCGACGTTCCCACAAGCGGCGAGGTCTTTTATCTCGACCATATCTTGACTGCTGCAAGCGATACCGACCTGACCCGTTTCCGTCGCGAGCACGTTGGGTTTGTCTTTCAATTCTACAATCTCATTCCCAGCCTCACCGCTTTGGAGAACGTTGCGCTGGTCACAGAGATTGCCGAGCACCCAATGAACCCGAAGGAGGCTCTTGAGCTCGTAGGGCTCGGCGACCGCCTGAATCATTTTCCCGCTCAGTTGTCGGGCGGCGAACAGCAGCGCGTTGCAATCGCCCGCGCCGTCGCCAAGCGTCCTGATGTCCTGCTGTGTGACGAACCGACTGGCGCGCTCGACTATTCGACCGGCAAGATCGTGCTCGAGGTGCTCGAGCGGGTGAACCGCGAGTTGGGCACCACGACGGCGGTCATTACTCACAACGCCGCCATCGCCGCGATGGCCGACCGCGTCATTCGAATCGGCAGCGGCCAGATTCTCGAAGTGAGCCGCAACGAAGCGAAGGCTCGGCCTGCCGATTTGTCCTGGTGAAAAGTGACTGCGCTGAATCGAAAACTCATCCGCGATCTCCTGCACCTGCGCGGGCAGGTCATCGCCGTCGCTTTGGTCGTCGCTTGTGGAATCGCGACCTATGTGACAATGCGAAGCTCGTATGAGTCGCTCGTGGTGTCCCGCGACGTCTACTACGAGGCATATCGCTACGCGGACGTGTTCGCCCAGTTGAAGCGCGCGCCGGAATCGCTCGCCGGTGAGATTCGCAATCTTCCCGGCGTCGCGACCGCGCAGACCCGCGTCGTCGTGGAGGTGACTCTCGATGTTCCGGGGCTCGATGAACCGGCCACCGGGCGGCTGGTTTCTATCCCCGAGCAGCGAACGCCGATTCTTAACGACATCTACCTCCGGCAAGGACGCTATGTCGAACCGGGAAGGCGCGACGAAGTTTTAGTCAGCGAGGCGTTCGCCCAAGCGAATCAGCTTCAAGTCGGGCAGTCGCTCGGCGCGGTAATCAACGGGCGATGGGAGAAGCTGCGAATCGCCGGCATCGCGCTATCGCCTGAATACGTGCATGAGATCCGTGCGGCGGATGTCTTTCCAGACAAGCGGCGCTTCGGAGTCCTGTGGATGAGCCGCGAAGCGCTCGGCCCCGCTTTCGATATGGAAGGCGCGTTCAACAACGTCACGATTTCGCTCGCACCCGGAGCAAGCGAAGCAGAAGTGATTGATCGCCTCGACGATCTGCTCGGCCGCTACGGCGGGCTTGGAGCCTACGGCCGCAGCGAACAGGAATCGCACCGCTTCCTTGCAGATGAAATCGAGCAGGATCGAATCACTGGCATCATCATTCCCTCGATCTTTCTCGGCGTCGCGGCCTTTCTGATTCACATGGTCCTATCCCGGCTCGTCTCCACGCAACGCGATCAGATCGCGGTGCTCAAGGCATTCGGGTACAGCAATGTCGCAGTCGGAGCTCACTATCTGAAGTTCGCTCTTGTAGCTGTGCTGGCTGGGACTGCGGCGGGAACGGCTCTGGGCGTGTGGTTCGGCCGAGGGCTCGCTGAAGTCTACAAACAGTTCTTTCGATTTCCTGAACTTCAGTTTGAAGTCGGCATCAGAACGGCCGGAGCTGCGATCGCGATCAGCGCCGGCGCCGCATTTCTCGGCGCGATCCTGGCCGTGCGCCGCGTGGTCGCGCTACCACCCGCCGAAGCGATGAGGCCTGAACCACCCGCGAACTTTCGAGCGGGCTTGTTGGAGCGAATGGGATTGCACAAGCTGCTTTCACCAGCGTTGCGAATGATCGTTCGCAACATCGAGCGCCGCCCCTGGAAAGCCGCGCTTTCGATTCTGGGAATCGCGCTTGCGGTCGCGGTGTTGATAGTGGGCCGCTACTCATTCGACGCGCTCGACTACATCATCGAAGTCCACTTTCGTACGGTTCAGCGCGAGGACGTAACCATCACGTTCAACAATCCGCGGACGTCTCGGGCGCGTCACGACGTGATGCACCTGCCGGGTGTGCTTCGCGCTGAGACGTTTCGGGCTGTGCCGGTGCGCCTGCGCTTTGAGCATCGCACGAAGCGAGTGGCAATTCTCGGCATCGATCCTGACGGCGAGCTTCGAACACTGCTTGACCGGCGGCTTCAAAAAGTCGACCTGCCGCCCGACGGGTTGATGCTTACGGCCAAGCTTGCCGAAGTGTTGGGCGTCCAGCCAGGCGATACGCTTACCGTTGAAGTGCTCGAGGGCGAGCGGCCGGTGCGTCTCGTTCCGGTTGTTCGATTGGTCGATGAACTGATCGGGCTGTCGGCTTACATGGACGCTCGCGCGCTGAATCGCTTGATGCGCGAAGGCGAGACAATTTCGGGCGCGTACCTAGCGATTGACCCGAAATCCGCGCCGCAACTCTACTCTCTGATCAAGCGCACGCCGGCCATCGCGGGCGCAGCCTTCCGCGAAATGATGCTCGCGTCGTTTCTCGAGACGGTCGCGGGGAGCCTGACCATCTCGACGACGGTGCTGATCGTCTTCGCGTGCGTCATCACGTTTGCGATGGTCTACAACAGCGCTCGGGTGGCGCTTTCCGAGCGCGGACACGAGCTGGCTTCGCTGCGGGTGCTCGGTTTCACGCAGCGTGAAGTGTCGGTGATGTTACTCGGGGAGCAGGCAATGTTGACGGGCGCCGCCATCCCGTTCGGCTTCGCGATTGGTTTTGGCATTTGTGCGCTGACGGCGCGATTGATGAACACCGAGCTCTATCGAATGCCGCTAGTGGTAAGCGGAGAAACTTATGCCTTCGCTCTCCTCGTCGTCGCGGCCGCCGTTGTTCTTTCAGGCCTGCTCATTCTGAGGCGGCTGTACAATCTGGACCTTATCGCCGTGCTGAAAACTCGGGAGTGAACTTGAAAAAGAAATGGACCCGCATTGTCTATTGCGTTCTGGCGCTGGGCGTCGTCGCGTTCATCGTGATCGCGTTTCTGCCTTCGCCGGTCAAAGTGGAATCGGCTCGAGTTGCTAGAGGACCGCTTCGCATCACGGTTGACGAAGAAGGCGAAGCTCGCGCGCACGATCGCTTCGTCATAGCCGCGCCAATAGCAGGACGGCTCACGCGAGTGGAGCTTCACGATGGCGACGCGGTCGCGCCGGGTCAAGCGGTCGCTGTCATCAACCCATTGCCGCTCGATCAACGCGAGCGCGCTGAACTTGCGGCGCGCGTGCAGGCGGCCGAAGCGTTGAAGCGTAGCGCGGATGAAACGGTCGCGCACGCTCGCGCGGATCACGAGCAGGCAAAGCGTGACCTCCGCCGCGCCGAGGACCTGGTCGAAGGGGGGATTATCTCGCGCCAGTCTCTCGAGCAGGCTCGGAACGCCGAGAGCATCGCCAAGAACGAACTCGAGTCCGCGAGATTCAAAGCGGAGGCCGCGGCTTCTGAGGTGAAAGTGGCAAAGGCCGGATTGATTGCGATTGAATCCGAGAGCGGCGCCGGCAGAATTGTGACTCTGCGCTCGCCGGTTCGCGGGCGCGTGCTGCGTGTGATCGAGAAGAGCGAGCGAGTCGTGGCCGCGGGCGCTCCGATCATCACAGTTGGCGATCCGCGAAAGATCGAGGTCGTTGTGGACCTGCTTTCGACGGATGCAGTGAAAGTGAAACCGGGCGCGGCGGTGATTCTGGAGAACTGGGGCGGGGAAGCTCCGCTGCGAGCGAGGGTTCGAACAGTCGAACCGTCGGCCTTCACAAAGGTCTCGGCGCTTGGAATCGAGGAGCAGCGGACCAATGTCATTGCGGACTTCGTGGATCCTACCGGGGCTCTCGGCGACGGGTACCGAGTCGAGGTGAGAATAATAATCTGGGAGGCCGAAAGCGTATTGAAGGTCCCCGCGAGCGCGTTGTTCCGTTATGGCGAGGGCTGGAGTGTGTTCGTCGTCGAAGGCGGCAGGGCGCTGAGGCGCCAGGTTGAAATCGGCCATAGGAGCCAGTTTGAAGCCGAGGTGCTCAGCGGGATCGAAGAAGGCGCGCCGGTTATCCTGCATCCGACGAACCAGATCAACGACGGCTCACGCGTCGAGAAGCGCTGAGGCAATAGAGCGCGGCGCCCACACAGCGGCGCCTATCCCACCCACTGCCAGAGACCGTGTGAAAACTCTGAGGATGCCACGGGCTTGTCCCGTTGGAGGTTCAAGATGGCTGCTACAGTGATCGCACGCGACTCGCGAGATGCCACGGGCTTGCCCCCGTGGAGATTCACGCTGGCTGCTGGTTTAGCGGCGTGGCTGTTCGGGGTTAGCGGCGAGCGTGAACCTCCACGGGGCAAGCCCGTGGCATCCTTGGCCCAACAAACCGGTCTTGTGTAGCAGCGACCGTGAACCTCCAACGGGACAAGCCCGTGGCATCCCCGGAGTTTTTACAGCCTCTCTGCCGTGGGTCGTATTCGCGCAAGATCTTTTATGGTCGTCCCACTCCTCATACCCATGCGCCCGCTCCGTGCGAAACCATTCATTGACACTGCGCATCGCCGTTGTTAAATTGGAGTCTCGAATTCGACGGAGAGAGCACAACAGTTGATCAAGCTTCATAAGCTTAAAAGAAGTCGAAGGTCGCGCGTCACCTCGATCGCGATGCTCTGCCTCTTAGCGCACGCGCTCTTTGTCAGCGTCACGCATCACCACAACTCGCAGCAGCATCTTTCAGCGAAGGCGACTGCGAGCGTGACGGCGGACAGCGGCGGATCAGGCACTACGCCGGGATCGGCCAGCGACGCTCACTGTCTCTCGTGCCGGCTCCAACGCAACTTCACTTCAAACGTTCATCCCGCTTCCGTAGTTGTCCAACCGCTTCAAGAGCCCTTGAGCCGCGAAACCACTTTGTCTGAACCGCGGTCGCCGGGCTCCTGCTTCATTTTCTCCAACCGTGGGCCGCCAACCGCTTGAAGATCAGGTCTTAGACCTCCGGCGAACCTTCTGGCGAAGCTTCTATTGAGCCATTGAGTGGACGATGACTCGCGAGCCGCACTCGGCGTGCTCGGGCGACTGCATAGCCGAACGTTCGCAACGCCCCGACCGGGATGACCCTGGCGGGCGGTTATCGCGGGCGCGGGTCGATCGATTGAGCGATCTTCAATTCCAGATGGACTATAACTTATGAGATTCCTTGCATGCCTTGTCCTGTTTTCACTGGCGTCTCCGCCGATCATGGCGCAGCAGCCGTCTCAGGAGCGGAAGTCTCCGACGGGACTGAACAGCTATCTCGCCGAACTGGTCAAGGCGCAGCAACAAGCGCGACAGCAAGCGCAACAGGCGGCCAAGGCCGCCACACCGCCAAAAAAAGATCTGACGCTGGCGGATGCGGTCGACTTATTTCTTCAGCAGAACCTCGAGATTGTCGCCGCGCGTTACGATATCGCGTCTGCTGACGCCGAAAAGCTCACCGCGCGAGTCCGGCCGAATCCGGAGTTTAGCGCCAGCTTCGATGATTTGCCTCTGGATTTCAGCGGTCCGTTCTTCGCTGAGCAGGAGATTGCATACGGGATCTCGCAGACCTTCGAGCTCGGCGGAAAGCGGCGAAAACGGATCGACGCCGCGAACGCGAATGCCGAACTAGCGCGGGCGAGTTTTCAGGTGACGATGTGGCAACTGACCAACGATCTAAAGCGAAAGTTCTACCTCGTGGTCCTGGCGAGCGATCTACTGAGACTGGCGAACGAGAACCAGAAGACTTTTGAAGAGGTCCTCAAGCACACCACAGAGCAGTTTCGACAGGGTGAGATTTCGGGGCTCGACCTTCGCCGGTTCGAAGTCGAAAAACTGAAGTTTGATACTGACGTGGCTAATTCCCGCCGGGATTATGAGGTGGCGCTCCGTGACTTCAGGTTGGTGCTGGGTGGCGACTATCGATCGATGGATGTGGCCCCTACCGGTACCCTCGATTACAAACCTTACGGGTTCGTGCTGGACGACCTCCGTGACAAATCGCTCGCGTCGCGGCCGGACTTAAGAGCCGCCCGGATCAGCGAGCTGGCGGCGGATTCGAGCATCAAGCTTCAAGACGCCCAACGGATCCCGGACCTCAACGTCGGCGTTGGCCTCAAACGAGTCGTCGTCGACAACGTCTACAGCTTCGGGCTAGGCATAACGCTGCCGGTGTTCGATCGCAATCAAGGCGAGCGCGTTAAGGCTCTGATTCAGAAGAAGAGAGCTCAGAACGACCAGAAGATTCTCACCAATCTGGTGTTGAGCGACGTGGAGAAGGCGCTTGCCTCGTTCGAGAGCCAGAAGAGCCGGGTCGAGCTTTACCGAACGGGAGTGCTCACCAAAGTGGAAGAGATACAAAACCTCACCGACTTTTCATTTAAGGCCGGCGAGGGAACGGTGCTCGACCTTCTGGACGCGATCAGAACTCGCCGCGAAACTCTGGCGAGCTACTATCAAGCTCTCTTCGACTATCAGACGTCGCTGCTGGATCTCGAGCTTGCGACCGCTACGCCTCTACAGAAGTAGCGCGCCCGATGTCCGACAAACTTCAGTTTGTCGCTGGCTGATCGCTGAATTATGCACTGACGACAAA
The DNA here is from genome assembly GCA_041497455.1 of Blastocatellia bacterium. Taxonomy (GTDB): domain Bacteria; phylum Acidobacteriota; class Blastocatellia; order UBA7656; family UBA7656; genus Onstottus_A. Next base: position 6,646 of record JBGQGO010000288.1, read on the forward strand.
CTGAAGTTTGTCGGACAAGGAGACAGGATGTCATCTCCAAGATTGATCAAGGTCATTTTGCTTGGGCCGCTCGTGCTCGCGTCAGCGTGCGGCAAGCCCGCGGACTCCCCAGTCAAAGCAACCCAGGAATCCTCGGGCTCGGCGCAGTCGTCACAGACCCAGGGGCTGGAAACCGAGACCGTGCAGCCGGTCGCGATGGCGGCGACAATCCTGGCGACTGGGACCGTTTTGGTTCCCGAGAATCGTATCGCCATGATCGGTCCTGTTCACGAGGGCCGCATCGTCCACCTTTACGCAGGGCAGGGCACCCGGGTGAAGAAGGGCGAGAAACTGGCGGATCTCGAATCAGCCGACATCGACGAGGCAAAGTCTGAATACCTGAAAGCGATCGCCGATTCCGAGAACGCGC
>JBGQGO010000289.1:0-7033 GCA_041497455.1 Blastocatellia bacterium
GTTGTCATTTGGCGAACGCGGGACGCTTGATCGGGCGAAGCGGCTACTGGTTTGCGAGATCTCGGAAGTGACGGGCGAGACAAAGGAAGAAGTCGAAGAGCAGGTAGACCGTGCGCTCATCGCGCGAACAAAACCCAAAGCCCAAGCCGCATAACCGAGAGGCCGTCCCCTAGCGGGCAAAGAAATCGCGCCCTGACTGAATTCGGAGCTTGCCGTATCGCTGAATCGCCTGGAAGTCACTCAGGTTATTTGTTACCAGCAGAGAGTGCGTTCGACTCACGGACACGGCGATAAGCGTGTCGCGAAACATTTGCTGAATCTTGTTTGGATGCAGTCTGGGAGTCTTACCTCCCGACTGTGCCTTCAGGTTGTGGAGAAACGAGTTCAGAATTTTGCCCGCCCGGAACCAGTCTTCGCCAGTGGGCACAAGGAGCTTATCTTCCTTCTCGTATTGCTTCCTCGATGCTTCCAGCCTTTTGAGGACGGCGCCATCGGATGCCCCAGCGACTAGCTCCTGCAAGACCACGGCGGACATCACGAGGTTCTTTGGCAGCTTTGTAGGCTTATAAGCGATCCAGATATTGGTGTCAAAGACGACGCCCGCCATATATTAGAGGAGTCTTTCGCGCCGAGTCTCGTAGATCTTCTTCCACGCTTCAAGCATGAGTTCATTGGCAGTCGGCTCGGCGCGCGCCTTTTTCTTCCGTCGATCAATCGCCTGACCCTTCGACAGCTTGGACTTAGTCGTTTCACCTTTGCTCCGCTTACCGTTTGTCCTTGCCGTTTTCATGACTATCACCTCAATTCGGGACTATAGCATAGCGTTGTTTTCAAGTCACCGCTCCGCGACATCCGCAGAGACTGCAACAACAAGATCGCATTGCACGAGAACAAGATCGCATTGCACGAGAACGCATTTTACAAGGAGCACACATCCGCCGCCACACACTCGCGATTTGGCAGGAATGCCTGGGAAAAGAAACGAAGATAGGGTCAGCCACCTGTATCCAAATTGCCGATAGACTTTTCGTATCGACCGCCGCCCATAACTTCGAGTACATTCCTCACGGTGGCAGGTTTACTCTCTTTTCAGTTACCACTTTTTCACCCGGTCCCCTAACGGTCATTGACCAAGACTACGGCGAGTATGGGAAACCGGGAACCTTGGACACCGCATGGTTGGAGATCGACCTGCAATCAGCCGCTCGACAGAAAGTTGTTGGGGTTTCACTCGACGTTGTCGATGCGTATCACCTTATGGATATCAAAAAAGGAACCTACGCAATTCTAGGATTATCACCGGATTTCCGTCGTCTAGGCTCGGACCCCACCAACCAGAACCACATACCACTCGTTTACGGCTTCGTGAAGCCGGGGAAGCACGCAGATCCCAAGCATGACAGGTTATTCCTCCACTTCGCGGAGAAAGCGGTCAAAGATCAAAATCTGGTGCCTATGCCCAATCCAGGTGGTCTTAGTGGCGGCGGAATCTGGTCTGTTCCACTCGTCAAAAAGAACCAGGTTTGGAGTCCTCACAAGTATCGCCTTGCCGGGATTACTACCCATTTCTTTGAGATAAGCCGTCAAATCCGTGGCTTACGGATGCATCACTGGCTCAAACTCCTACTAGTTGATCATCCAGAACTCAGCCAGCATGTCGAGCCTCTCTTGAATCAATCAGCCTAGTTCCGATTTAGCAAAACGTTCCAATCATACGGTCTCTGAGAAAGCATCGTACGCTCCATTTTTTCCGCAGCCTCTTTTGTCGCGAAGGCGTGGGAGCGGTAATAGATATACCATCCCTGATTAAGATGATAGTTGATGATTTTGGATAAGTGTGAGCCGTCTCGACCATAGCAGCTCATGCGCCGCTTCTCATTTCCCGTGTGTCCAACATAGTGCCAAAGTATGCTTCCACCGCGCGGCCCGCCAGTCGCAAGCTCATAACAATGGCCCGTCGTAATCGAAATGATAATCGTACCAGTGACCCTTCGAGGCCAATAATCGAGGTCGTGTCCACTGACCCATACTCACCTCTCGAATTTTTAGTACGTTCCTTCTTACAGATTGTTCTTGGGACAGTTCCTGCCCTCCTGTTAGTAATGAGCCAGTTCAAGAATACCACCAGCGATGTCATCCACTTGAGGCAGGATCTCGTCTTCCAATTCAGGAGCGTAAGCGACAAACGTATCGAGCGCGGCTACTCTCCGAACGGGGCCGTCCAGGTGCTCGAACAGCTCATCAGCTATGCGGGCCGCGATCTCTGCGCCGTAGCCCCACGACTCTGCGTCTTCGTAAACAACGAGAGCTTTGTTCGTCTTTTGAACTGATCGGCTGATCGTCTCCCAATCGTAAGGGCTCAAGCTCCGAAGGTCGATCACCTCCGCGCTGATGCCGTGCAGCTCTTCCACCTTCTTCGCGGCGGCCACCGACCGGAACACCGTTGCGCCGTAGGTGATGATCGAAACGTCTGAACCTTCGCGCACCACGTTCGCTTTCCCGAACGGGACCATGTAGTCGGGGCCGGGGTACGCGCCTTTGTTGTGAGTCTGACGATAGAGATGCTTGTGCTCGAGGAACATCACCGGGTCGTCACATCGGATCGCAGTTCGCAACAGACCATTGGCGTCGAGCGCGTTTGAAGGCATCACCACTCGCAAGCCCGGCGTGTGAGTGAACAACACTTCGCTGCACTGGCTGTGACAGATCGCGCCGCCTTTCAGGTAGCCGCCGATCGCCACGCGAATAACCATCGGGCACTTGAACGCGTTGTTCGAACGCCAGCGAATCAGCGGCACTTCGTTGCGGAGCTGATGATAAGCCGGCCAGATGTAGTCGAAGAACTGAATCTCGGGGACCGGCTTCAAGCCGCGCACCGCAAGCCCAACCGCTCGCCCTATGATGTTCGCTTCGGCAAGCGGCGTGTTGAAGACCCGCGCGCTCCCGAATCGCCGTTGCAGATTGAAGGTGACTTTGAAGACACCTCCCTTCCCTTTTACTTCTTCGAGGTATTGCTGGCGGCTGCAATCGGCGATGTCTTCGCCAAAGACGAGTATGCGTTCGTCGCGAGCCATCTCGTCGTGAAGACAGGCGTTGATCAGATCGAGCATAGTCTTCGGCGCGCGAGTGTCTTGCTCGGAGGCAGGCAGGATGCCTGCGCTCCCAGGGGTGTCGAAGTCCTTCGAAGTCGGATCGACATCGGGTGAGTAGACATACAACGTCGCGGTCTCTTTCGCCGGTTTTGGCGCGGCAAGTGCTTCATCGGCCGCGCGGCTTACTTCGTCGTCAACCTCTTCGGCGATGCGTTTGATCTCTGCGTCGGTCGCGAGCCCTTCGTTTATCAGAAACGCCGGGAACGCCCGAACCGGATCGCGCCGCGTTTCGTCGTCCAATTCTTCAGCGGGTCGATACTGTTTCTCATCGTCGGATTGAGAATGCGAGTACGGGCGAATCACGTGCGCGTGAACCAGAGCAGGCCCGCGGCGCGCGCGGCAGTAAGCAACGGCGCGCTGCATCGTCTCATAGCTCGCCATCGGATCGCAGCCGTCGACTTCCTGGATCAAGAGGTTCGGGAAACCGGTCAGCAGTTTCGATATGCTGCCGCCAGCCGTCTGCACCTCGACCGGCACCGAGATCGCGTAGCCGTTGTCTTCGATCAAGTAGAGCACCGGCAGCTTCAGATTGCACGCGGTGTTCAACGACTCGAAGAATTCGCCCTCGCTCGTCGTCCCATCGCCGGCCGATACGTAAACGATCGCCTCGGGGTGATAGCCATCGACGAGCTTCGTGGGATCGTCGCCGATCAACTCCGCTCGATAAGCCGCCTCAGCGCAGCCAACGGCGTGCAGGAATTGCGTGCCCGTCGGAGATGATCGCGAAACGATGTTGAGCGACTTGCGGCCCCAATGGCTTGGCATCTGGCGTCCGCCGGAAGCGGGGTCGTCAGCCGAGCCGACCGCTTGCAAAAGCATATCGACAGGACTGACGCCGAGAGCGAGGCACAACGCGCGGTCACGATAGTAAGGAATGAACCAATCGTGGGCTGGCTTCATCGAAAGCGCCGCAGCAACGAGCACGGCTTCGTGGCCCGCGCCGGATATTTGAAAGAAGATCTTGTTCTGGGCTTTGAGCTGAAGCTCTTTGTCGTCGATCCGCCGGGACATGTACATCAAGCGATAGATCTTGAGCATGGTCTCGCGATCGAGGCCGTGATGTTTTTCGATCTTCGGTTGACTGGCCATTCAGATTAACCTTTCGCGAAATCGAAGTTTGAGGATCGAGGATTGAAGATAGACGATCGAGGATGGAGGGATAGCCGGTCGAGGATCGAAGATATACGATCGAGGATGGAAGATAGAAGATAGCGTCACAACCTTCGATCCTCGATCCTCCATCCTCGATCCTCCATCCTCTATCTTCGATCCTCAAGCGCTGATCAACTCACTATGGCTGCTGACGCCGGATGATACTCGACCAGGTGACCCGCTATCGCTGAAGCTGCGACGGTATAAGGTGAAGCTAAATACATCTGGCCGGGTCCGCTGCGGCCGGGGAAGTTGCGATTCTGCGCGCTCACAACCACCTGCGTCTTCAGCGTGCTCACCCCCGGACCGGCATTGATGCAAGCCCCGCAACTCGGCTCGATGATATGCGCGCCCACGTCGCGGAGCACTTCGATGTGGCCGCGCTCTTCGCAGTACTGCCTTACCTCGACCGAGCCGAATTGAATGAAGCACTGAACGTCAGGATGCACGCGCTGGCCTCGAGCCAGCGCTTCGCGGAAGACCCGCACGTACATGTCGAGGTCTTCCTTCTTGCCGGCCGTGCACGAGCCGCCATACGCGATGTCGATCTTCACCGGAGCCGCAAGCTCGTCAACGAAGATGCCGTTGCCTGGATCGCCCGGAGTCGCGATCATCGGACGCAGGTCGCTCGCGTTGATGTCGATAGTCAGCGAGTACTCGGCGTCGGGATCGCTTGTCATGCCTTCGCACAAACGTTCGGCTTCGGCGCGAGGAACGCCGCGTTCGACCAGGAACTCGACGGTCTTCTGATCGGCGCCGACGATGCCGGTGAAAGCTCCGACCTCGGCGGCCATGTTAGTCATCGTAGCTCGTTCGTCGATGTTCAGATCGGCTACGGCTTCGCCGGTGTATTCAACTATCTTGCCGATCGCGTCGCCGTTTCGCACGAAGTCTGTGCGAAGAATCGCGAGCATGAAATCCTTCGCGGTGATGTTGTCGGGCTTGCGGCCCGAGACGCGAACGCGAACTTGCTCGGGTACGCGCACGCGAACATCTTTGGTGATCCACGAATTGAAGATGTCGGTGGTGCCGACTCCAAATGCGATTGCGCCAACCGCTCCCGAGTGCGGCGTGTGCGAGTCCGACCCGATGATGATCTGGCCGGGGAGCGCGTAGCTTTGCAGAATCACGCTGTGGCAAATGCCCTCGGAGCCCTGGCGATCGAGCTGCGCGCCGTGCAAGCGGATGCCTTGCTTCCTGGCGAACGCTTCCTGTTTGCGGATCAGCTCGTGCGCGAGGTCGAGCAAGCCCATCGCCTTACGCTCCGGCGGCATCACGTCGTCGAGGAAGGTCAAGTGGTCCTGGAAAAGGTAGACCGACGACGGATCGTTGATGGGTTCATCGCCAACCACGTTCTCGTAAAAGATCGCGGCCATCGGAGTGACGTACTCGTGGCTGAATCGGATGTCTGTCCCTACGAATCCCGCGTCGCCGGGCTTGACTGCGTCAACGCCGACCTTGCCCTTGGAAAGATCGACGACGAAGTGACGCGCAAAAATCTTTTCGGCCACCGTCATCGGCCGGCGCGCCGTAGTGATCGGCGGAATCGAGACTTTGCCTTGAAGCCTTGCAACGTTGAAGGGGAACAAGCCGCCGTACTCGATGATCTGCCGGGTGATTTCATCTTCGCCGGCGGTGAACTCTTCGAGCGGGATTTCGTCGCCGGCCGCGACCCGCCGGATCAAATCGAAGTTGGTCGAGGTCAGCAAGCCGAGGTTCTGGCAGTTTTGCTGGTAGATTCGTTCGTGGTTCTCGGCGATGACCAGGCGGATGCCGGCGGCGATCTCCGCGTAAGGCGAGGCTTCGCGGCTCGATCCCTTGCCGCGCCGTTTTCCCGAGACCGATAAGACGAAGCCGCCGTTCTTGACGTCGTTGCGCTTTACTGGGAACTGGTCGCCGCACTTCAGTCCAAGATAAATGAACTCGCCCAGCGTCTCGTCAAAGTAGTAACAGATGTAAGCCGGGGTCATCTCGTCAGTCGAGATGTCGTTGCGCAACGCCGGAATGTCTTCCGGGTCCAGGTCCGTTCCCTCGAGTTGCAATCTTACGAGTGCCGGATCTTCGGCAAGAAAGAGGATGCGGCCTTTGAGTTGAACTTTTGGTGGGCGCTTTTCGACCTTGCGGGTGAGAAGGCTTTCGATCATTCAGGAATTCCTCTAAGCAAGATTGTAAATGTCATCTTAACCCGTGAGTGAGCCAACCGCCAAGATTCCCTGGGAGCGCAGGCGTCCCCAAGATAAGAGCATGGAGTTCAGGCTTTAGCCTGGTCTTGGTGTTCGCGCCAAGCAAGACCAGGCTAAAGCCTGAACTCCATGCTCTTACCATCCGCGATCGCTCCCCTTTCCGCCCGTACGCTTTCAAGTCGTCGCCGAATCCTTATGGTTCTGAAGACTCAGACGCGACGCCGGCGCCGCCAGGCGGAAACCATAATCGCTGTATTTGAATTCCGGCGGTATACTGCTGCGAGCCGCGACGCGAGTGATCTTGATCTGGTGCCGCCAGGACCCACCGCGCGAAGCTCGCCGCGTTCCAATAGCAGGACCTTTAGGATCGCTCGACGGCGAGTCGAAATAGTAACGCTCGTCGTACCAGTCCGAGCACCACTCGTGCACGTTCTCCGAGATGTCGTGAAGCCCGAAGCCGTTCGGAGGCCGCTGACCGACGCGCTCGGGTCCATTCAACCAAAGCTCCGAGTAATTCGGTTGAAGCTGAGGAGCTTCATCGCCCCA
>JBGQGO010000290.1:0-7021 GCA_041497455.1 Blastocatellia bacterium
CCCAATGCGGTTATTCGCCGCGGGCGAGTCTGCCCAGCGCGCCGCCCGGGTGCCAGCGTGCGTACTGTTCGCGAGTCAGTCCCTTGTGCGCTTCAAGCGCGACCGACAGCGAGCATAAGACATAAATCTTGGCCAGGATGCTGGCGCGAGGCACCAGGTTCAGCTCGCCGCCTTCGTTCTCGACTCCGGCATCGAGGAGCACGTCCGCAATCCGGGCAAGGTCCGAGTCCCGATTGCCTGAGACGGCTATGATCTTCGTGCCGAACTCGCGCAGAGTCCCGATGGCTGAAAGCAGCTCGGGCGTCGTGCCGCTGTTGGAGATCGCGATCGCAATGTCATTAGGGCACACTTGCCCGGCTGAACCGTGAATGCATTCTGTCGCGTGCAGAAAATAAGCCGGCGTTCCCGTGCTTGAAAGCAGCGAGGCGACGTAACGCGCGATGTGCTCGCTCTTACCGATGCCCGTGACGTGAACTCGCCCGCCGTGCGACTCGCAATCGAGAATGAGATCAGCGGCGCGTTCGATGGCTTCAATCTCGGCGCGCGTTCTGAGCGCGCTAAGCTCGTCGATCACCAGGTCAAAGAACGTCTCGACAGAGCCCGCAGGACTCTCGCGCTGGCCGGCATTGGCATCGTGTCCGTCGAGTCCCCCAACCTGGATTTCGTCTGCGATGACATTTGCTTCGCCCAAAGCCGCCTGCGCCGTCATGCTCATAACGGAATCAACAAGGTCCTCCAAGCCGGACGCTTCAACAACTACAACTTTGAAAGGTTTCTGATCTGGACTGATTGCCATCTGGTTCCCTTAAGCGAGCGGCTTGATAGAATATTGCCCGCGCGGGGGTAGAGTCAAGGGAACTAGCGATCGATCACATTTGGAGCCTGCAAGAACTACCAACGGCCTAAGAAGCCGCGTGTATTCCTAGCGGGATGTGCGCATCCCGCCCGGCTACCCGCCCGCTCGGTCACAGGTTTTCCTAGCGCAAGAGCAAAAGAATTATGAATATTTGTGCAGGTGAACTGCGTCTGTATGTAATGACGACCTAGAAGTATCGTGTGATATTTATCAGTTAGGCGTTCTTTGGTCGTACGCAGGTCACAATACGACAACTGTGAGAGTTATCCGACGCTGGGCGGGTGCTCGCGCAGCGGCTCAAACAAGAATGGGCCCCCTTTCCCTAGTCGTCCGTTCTAGTCAGGCCCGAGGTCGCAGCTCAGTACACCTCAACTCATCAACAGCTAAAGGAGACCTACAATGGCAGACCCAAAGATCGACGAAGCGAACTTCAATGCGCCGGATGAGAAAACGGCAAAACTGTCACGAATCCCCCAACCGGTTAAGGATGAATCCAAGAAGTTGGGGGTGGAGAACTGCTGCGTCCGCGAATTTTGGGCAGTTATTGAGCGGGATGGAACCCTGGTCCGTGGCCGCAACGTCGTGAGCACCAAGCGGCTGGGCCCAGGTATGTACCAGGTATATTTCACCGGCGACGTAAGCCAGGGCGTTTATGTCGCTACTATCGGCAGACCCGGTATTGCCACCGAACCCTCCGGCCAGATCGGTGTGGCGCTGAGGTGCTGCCCGGGGACTGGTCCCTACACCCCATTCGACGATAACAAGGGCGTCTGGGTAGACACCCATGATAGCAACGGGGTGTATAGCGACCGCGCATTCCACTTGCTAGTAATGACCCAATAAAACCATTTTCGCCGCTAGGCTTCGGACGGGGGCGGCGATGAGACTTCAATTGAATGCCGGTGCGCAAAGCCCGCGGCCATAGTCTCCGCGGGCTTTTGCTTTTTCCTGCTAGCCCACGTAAAGCGCAGCAAGACACTGATACTCCTCAACCGGGCAGAGGGAAAAGAGCGAATCGCGAACGGCAAACGGCAAGGTCGAGATGATGCCTTTGCTCTTTGCCTCACAGAATCTCCCGCTCGTTGCCGATGCGCCGCGTGATCCGCTCGCGGTCGAGGTACTCCAGCAGCGGAATCGCGTACTTGCGAGTCAACCCGCCGGTGATCTCCTTGAACAGCGCGACATCGATCCTCGAATTCACCGCCTTTCGCGCTCGGACACGCGACTTCAGATCGTCAATGGAGTCGACATGAAAGACAAAATCGCCTACGCGCACCAGGCGGCGTTCGGCGGCCAGCAGCGTGTAGAGCTTTCGAGCAAGCTCGATCTTTGTCCCCGTAACCGCGGCAGTCTCCTCCAGCGTTCCCGCTTGCAGACCCGCCGCCTTGAAAGCGGCTTCCAGAGCCTTCTTGGCGGCCTCGTCCGAATCGGTCAGCGCCGGCCGGTGCGCCGCTAATTTGACCGCATCACGTTCGGCGGAGACCTTCCCTTCCTCCGCAAGCCGAGCGATGACGGCACGGAAGATCTCGGGGCGAACCTGGCCGAATATGCGGTCGCGCACTTCTTCGCGGCTCACCCCAAGCGAAAGCGGCTCGCGGCGATGATGTTCAGCGAGCATTTCCGTGACGCGGCTCGCCAGCGCGCGATAGCTCTCGTTTGAAATCAACACAAGCGGCGCGGCAGTCACTTCCAGCACGCGGCCGGTTCCAATCAGCTCACGTGTTGTTGCGGCGATCTCCTCATCGGTAGCGCCGGTGCGGGCTGCAATCTCAGCCTCGCTCGTACCCTGAGCCCCAGCCATCTCGACGAAGACAGCCATGCGCTCCGCGAGATCGGCTGCTTCAAGCTGCTCTAGCCGCGCGCGCGCTGTGTTGTCACGTATGCGATGCTTTTCGGGCAGGGCGTCGATGATCACGCCACCTCCGATAGTCACTTGCGGCGAGTAGCTTCGGATGATGAAGCGGTCGCCCGGCAGCGCCGTCATCGGTTCTTCGAGCCGCAACTGAACGATCGCGCTTCCGCCCGGCTGAATGGAACTCCGTTCAGAGTTCCGGGTTCCTGGTTCCTGGTTCAGGGTTCCGAGTTCAGAGTCCGACCCCCGACCCCCATCCCCCAACCCCCGACCGAGTATCACCACCCGAGCCATGACCTCCGCCGTGCCGTGGTGCAGCCTTACTCGCACACGTTGCATAAGCGGGCGCGCTGCCGACGGCAGCAGCTCGAGCCGCACATCTATCATCGAGGTCGCGCGCAACCGTCCGGCAGGCGCGAGCAGGCTTCCTCGCTCGACCTGATCCACGTTCACTCCCTGCAAGTTGATCGCGGTGCGCTGACCCGCGAGCGCGCGCTCGGTGTCGTGACCATGCACCTGCACGTTGCGAACTCGCGCTCTCACGCCGGCAGGTAAGACTTCCAACTCATCGCCTACCGCAATCTCACCAGCGATAAGAGTGCCAGTGACTACGGTTCCGAATCCCTTGATCGAGAACGCCCGGTCCACAGGCAAGCGCGGCACGGCGGATGTTGTCTTGGGTTCAACTCGCGCGGCGAGATCGGCCAGCGCTTCGTTCAACTCTTCGATGCCCGAGCCTGTGCGAGAGCTAACGGCGATGATGGGTGCGCCTTCGAGAAACGACCCGCTAACGAAGTCTTCGACCTCGGCGCGCGCGAGCTCGAGCAGTTCGCCGTCGACCATATCTGATTTGGTCAACGCGACGAGACCAGACTTAACGTGAAGCAATCGGCAGATGTCGAAGTGCTCACGCGTCTGAGGCATCACCGATTCATCGGCCGCAACTACCAGCATCACCAGGTCGAGCCCGTGAGCGCCGGCGAGCATGTTCTTGACGAAGCGCTCGTGGCCGGGCACGTCGACAAAACCGAATCTGAAATCGCCGATCGCAAGATCGGCGAATCCGATGTCGATAGTGATGCCTCGCTGCTTTTCCTCTTTGAGCCGGTCGGCGTCGATGCCGGTTAGCGCCTTGACCAGCGCAGTCTTGCCGTGGTCGATATGGCCGGCGGTCCCGACGATGATGTGCTTCATAATAACTACTCTTAGCCGTTAAGACCGGTTGCGTCGCTGTTCGAGCTTCGCAATTCGTTCGATGAGTTCAGAGGTGGACGAGCCTCCGAGATACGAGAGCGAAACGACGCGGCCGCCCGCGGCTTCAACTTCTTGACGACCGACGATTTCATCCAGCGGCCAGTCGCCGCCTTTCACCAACACGTCGGGTAACAGCTCGGCGATCAACTCGCGCGGCGTCTCTTCGTCAAAGATGATCACATAGTCAACTGCTTGCAGTGCGGCGACGATTTCCGCGCGTTCGCGTTCGTTCAGTATCGGACGGCCCTCTCCTTTTAGAACGCGAACCGAGCGGTCGCTGTTCAGCGCGACGACCAGAGCATCGCCGAGTAAACGAGCCTCTCGCAAGTAACGCACGTGACCAGGGTGGAGCAAATCGAAGCAGCCGTTTGTGAAGACCAATCTCTTGCCTTCGCTCCGCAGCCGCCGGCGTTCTTGAATCAGTGCGCCATGGTCTAAGATCTTCGCCATCGGGTCGATTGAAGCACGTTAAGCCGCAGCGAGCAACGTTCCGGCGCGAGCGTTGCGACACGGAGCACTACGCGGTTCGCGATGCACGCGTCACTCTGTGGGCGTTCCGGTTTCTTTTGAAAAGTTGGTGCAAGCCAAGAACTCGAGCGTTCAATCAACCTATGAAACGAGGCCTTAAGAACCTCTGGAGCAACATCGGCTTCCCGTGGCGGCTCGCTCGAATTATGCTGTTACTTGTCGTTGGACTGATCATCTTTGTCATGGCATTCGAAGACAACTTCATCTACTTCCCTTCAAAATACCCGGACGGCTTCTGGGAGGTCGACAACATCCCGGCTCGCGAGGGCGAGTTTATCCCAAAGGTTGAAGACTGTTCCTTTGTGACAAACGATGGCGTGCGCCTTCACGGCTGGTACTGCACGCCGCATCGCAAGTCAAGCGGCCGGCTTGAGCCACTGCCTGCCGAGATGGTCTTGCTGTGGTTCCACGGCAATGCGGGGAACATCAGCTACCGATACGATATGATCCGCGCGATGATGGAACTGCCGGTCCAGGTGTTCATCATCGACTATCGCGGCTACGGCAAGAGCGAAGGTAAGCCGAACGAGCAGGGATTGTACCTGGACGCTCGCGCGGCGTGGGGCTATCTGGTCAACGAGCGCCGAGTTGCGCCGGACCACATAGTCATCTTCGGAAAATCGCTTGGCGGGGCTCCGGCGATTGATCTCGCGACTCAGGTCGAACCGGCAGGTCTGATCGTCCAATCGGGCTTCACATCCGCTGGCGATATGGCCGCCACTGTCTTGCCCTTTCTGCCGCGAGTCTTCTTGCATACGAAAATGGATTCCCTCAGCAAGATCCGGCAAGTCCGTTGCCCGAAGCTTTTCATCCACAGCCGCGCGGATGAAGTTGTACCGTACGAGCTCGGCCGCCGGTTGTATGAAGCCGCGCCTGAGCCGAAAGAGTTTTACGAGGTGAAAGGCTCGCCGCACAACTCGACTTACATCGTCGGCGGCAAGCCATACTTTGAAGCGCTGCGCCGCTTTGTGGCATCGTGTCGCCGCTCGAAATAGATATGCGCCTCAGTAGGTTCGATTGGAGTTTCCAACCCTCGGCCAGTGACATTGCGATGCGATCGCAGCCACATTGTATTGACAGCATCCGCTTTTTATAGTTAAATCCATTTTGTTCGAGGTGTCACACCTTTACGAGGCAAACATGAGTGATGATAAGCAAGAGATGATTACTCAACCCACGATTGAGACAGTTCTCGAGAGATTACAACTGCTAGAGACAAGGCTGGAAAACAAGCTGCTGCAAACCGCGAGTGCAACCGCTGCTCACTTGGAGCAGTTGCGTGTCGAGATGAACGAGAACTTTTCTCGTGTGCGAGATGAGATCGCAGTCCTCAATGACGACACGCTAAAGACCCGCGCCGGCCAGCGTGAACTCCTGCGACGCGTAGGGGAATTGGAATCTAAGGCTTCGTGAGTCGCTGCTCACTAATCGCTCGCCCCGCCACCCTTGATTGCCATCCTCCTAATAAGCTAAGAGGATTCGAGCGCAGCCAAACACAACTAGCGTGACTGCTGAGTAGCTCGCGTTGACACTCTTCAAAGGCCATTCCTATAATCGAGACTCATCTGAATCATCGCATTGCAAGCTGATGGCACTGGGAGAACTTGATGGAGGACGAACAACAGCCAGCCCCTGAGGTCAACGATCAAATCGAAGAGCGGCGGCGTTCGCTCGAACAGATCATCCAACTCGGCTTCGATCCTTACCCCCACAAATTTGAGCGCACACATTCCGTAAGTCAGATCGTCGAGCAGTTCAGAAGCAAAACCGGCGAAGAACTCGGAGCCGTGCGCCCTCAGACTCGGGTCGCGGGACGCATTCACGCCATAAACAAAATGGGCAAGGCGGCGTTCATTCGATTCTCGGACGGCGCTGAAATCCTTCAGGTCTACATCAAGTCAAACGAAGTCGATGAACGCACCTGGGCGCTGTTCAAGCTGCTCGATCTGGGCGACTTTATTGGCTCCGAAGGCAGGTTGTTTCGCACTCGCACGGGCGAGCTGTCGATCCACGCAGAGTCCCTCACGTTCCTTGCGAAGGCGCTCGTTCCACCCCCGGACAAGTACTACGGTCTGCACGATATCGAGTTGCGCTATCGCCAGCGGTACGCCGATCTGATCGCCAGTCGCGAGGTGCGCCGCGTGTTCGAAACACGCTCTCAAATCATTCGACTCACACGCAGGTACTTCGACGAGCGAGGCTACACGGAAGTCGAGACTCCGATGCTGACGTCGCTGCCAACGGGCGCAGCAGCGCGGCCGTTTAAGACTCATCACAACGCGCTGGACATCGACCTGTACGCGAGAATTGCGCCCGAGCTTTACTTGAAGCGGCTGATCGTTGGTGGCTTCGAAAAGGTCTATGAGATAAATCGCAACTTCCGAAACGAAGGCATCGACCGCTCGCATAACCCCGAGTTCACGATGCTCGAATGGTACCAAGCTTATTCAGAGTATGAAGACCTCCTGAAGCTGACCGAAGAATTGATCTCGTCTCTGGTCGAACAGGTATGCGGTACGCCGGCGATCGAG
>JBGQGO010000291.1:0-6993 GCA_041497455.1 Blastocatellia bacterium
CGCCACTTACGGTTTGACATAAGTCTGCTTTCGAAGAGGCTGATTGATGCAACCAATTGGCTCAAAACGCAGGCGGAGGTTCAGAGCTTGCCGATCGGCTACTTCGGTTCGAGCACAGGGGCTGCGGCGGCGCTGGTCGCAGCCGCGGAGCTTGGTGAACAGGTTGCGGTCGTCGTATCGCGCGGCGGAAGGCCCGATTTGGCCGGAGCATCGCTTCCCATGGTAAAGGCATCGACACTGCTGATCGTTGGCGGGCGAGACGAGCAGGTCATAACCCTGAACTGGGACGCTTACGGGCGGCTTCGCTGTGAAAAAAAGGTGGAGATAGTTGACCGAGCTACCCACTTATTCGAAGAGCCCGGAACTCTGGAAGAAGTAGCGCGACTTGCGGCTGAGTGGTTCAAGAAACACTTTGAATCTAAGGCAGAGTCAGTCGGAGCTTGAAGCGGCCGGCGAATTCAACAGCTTTCGTTCTTTTGCTTTTGATCAACTTCGACTGAAGTCCAGGATAGGCAGTGATGAAGGACTTTGGAATCTTTGCCGGATCGGCGACTCCGGAGTTGGCTTCGGCCGTTGCGCACGAGTTCGGCTTGCGACTCGGCGCGTGTGCTGTAGAAAGGTTCCCAGATGGCGAAACCTGGATCGGACTGGACGAGCCCGTGCGAGGGCGCGACGTATTCATAGTTCAATCGACTTCGCCGCCGGTGAATGAGAGCCTGGTCGAACTTCTCGCCTTTGCTGATGCATGCCGCCGTGCGGCGGCGGCGCGGATTACAGCGATAATTCCTTATTTCGGCTACGCACGTCAGGACAAGCGCCTCGGCCGGCGCGAGCCAATTACGGCGAGCATGGTGGGGCTGGTGTTGCAGGCGGTCGGCATCAATCACGTAATAACGGTAGACCTTCACACGCCGCAGATCGAGGGCTTCTTTCACATCCCGGTAGATAGCCTTCGAAAGGAGGAGCCATGGAAAAGCGATTGAAGGATCGCGCCGAAGCTGGTCGCCTTCTCGCGGAGAAATTGACGGCTTATGCCAATCGAGAAGATGTGATTGTGCTCGGGCTTCCGCGGGGCGGCGTGCCGGTAGCCTTTGAAATCGCCAAGAGACTCAATGCGCCTCTGGATGTGTTCATCGTCAGAAAGCTTGGCGTACCGTGGCAGGAAGAGCTTGCGATGGGAGCCATCGCAACAGGAGGCGTGTGTGTATTGAATGACGAGGTTGTGAAGGCCTACCGCATCTCTGACGACGAGATCGCTTCAGTTGAGGTGAAAGAGAAAAAGGAGTTGGAGCGAAGAGAGAGCGCCTACAGAGCTGACCGCCCCGCGCTTGATGTTCGCGGGCGGACGGTGGTCCTGGTCGATAACGGGATTGCGACGGGCACCACGATGAGGGCAGCGCTTGCTGCGCTGCGGAAACTGCAGCCTGCTCGAATCGTCGTTGCAGTCGCCGTCGCTCCACAATCCACCTATGAAGAGTTGAAAGCTGAAGCTGATGAAGTCATTTGCCTTCTTGCGCCCGAAACATTTTATGCCATCAGCATGTGGTACGAACGATTCGCACAGACAACCGACGAAGAAGTCCGCGACCTGCTCGCTCGTGCCCTCCAGCAAAAGACTGCTTCCGCTTCGACTCGGACCTGACAGCAAGTGAGAGGGAGTGCAATAGCCGTTCTCACACCCGACAGGTTCGGGAGGCTGTTATCGAAATCGTTTCAGCAAAGGAGGGTAATATGTCTGCCAAAGTTCAACCCAAGACCGACGACAATCTGCGTGAGACCGTATTGAGTCAGTTTGAGTGGGAACCGGAGATAACCTCTAAAGAGATTGGCGTGACTGCTCAGGATGGGGTAGTGACGCTTGAAGGTACGGTCGATTGGCGATTCCAGAAACAGATTGCCGAAGAGGCTGTCAGATTCCTCGGCGGCGTTCGCGGAATCTCAAATGAAATCGAGGTGATGCCGGAGGTAAAACCTAAGATCTCTCCAGAGCAGGTTAGGACCAGAATCGAAGACGCGCTCAGACGAAGCGCCGAGGTTGATTCGCGCCGCATCAGGGTCGAGATCTCGGCTAACAGGTTAGCTTGTATGGAAATGTGCACTCGTGGGCCGAAAAAGAAGAAGCTGAACGCGCCGCCGGGGCCTCGCCCGGGATCACCAAAGTTGAAAACCACATAACCGTCACGTTCTAGATTCGCAAGCTGGTCTCGGAGGAGGCGAGTGATGTTCAGAGCTCTTCTACGGAAGTCGCGACGCATCAATTTGGGAGCAGGGAGGTAGATCATGAATAAAGCAATGACAATGATCGGCGGTTTCGGATTGGGCGCGGCGCTGATGTACATGTTCGATCCCGATAGGGGCAAGCGTCGACGAGCACAGGTTCGTGACAAAGCCAGACACCTAACGAATAAAATAGACGATGCGATTGGCAAGACCTCGCGAGACCTGGTCAATCGAGTTAGCGGGCTTGTCGCTGAAGCAGAGTCCCTTTTTACAAGCGGCAGAGCTTCGGACGAAGTGCTGGCTGCGCGTGTGCGGTCGAAGCTTGGGCGCGTTGTCTCGCATCCGAGTTCAATCGAGGTCAAGGTCACTGATGGTCAGGTGATCTTGAGCGGTCCCATTCTGGCGAGAGAGGTGGATGAACTCCTCGAGAGCGCGTCGGCGATAAAAGGCGTGGCCGGCGTAGAGAACCGGCTCAAGGTCCACGAGCAACCCGGAAGTGTGTCGGGCCTACAGGACGGCCGGATGAACCTCGGCGAGCAGTGCGCCCTTATGCACACCAACTGGTCGCCGACCACTCGGCTGCTCATCGGCGCCGCCAGCGGCGCCCTGGTAGTCTACGGAGCGAAACGCCGAGGGTTAGTGGGTGCTGCGATCGGGCCTGTCGGACTCGCAATGCTCGCGCGCGCGCTGACCAACCTGGAGATCAAGCGCATAGTCGGTATGGGGGCCGGCCCTCGAACGATAGACATAGAGAAGACGATTAACATCGCCGCGCCCGTTGAGCAGGTCTTCGACTTTTGGTCTCACCATGAAGGGTTCCCGCAATTCATGTCGAATGTGAGGGAGGTGAGGAAAACCGGTGAAGCGACGTATCACTGGGTCGTGGCGGGGCCTGCGGGAGTGTCAGTGGAATGGGATGCCGAGATAACGAAGCTCGTGCCCAACCAGTTGATTGCGTTCAGGAGCCTGCCCGGATCGGCCATCGAGCAGACGGGTCTGGTTCATTTCACTCCTACGTCCGACGGGGACACCTGTGTTGACATCAAGATGTCCTACAACCCCCCGGCTGGAGCAATTGGTCATCTTGTTGCGATGTTGTTCGGCGCTGATCCGAAGAAGGAAATGGATGAGGACCTCATGCGAATGAAGTCGTTCATTGAAACCGGGCAAGTACCCCACGACGCGGCGCAGAAAAAAGCGCTTGCGCGCGCAGCCGAATACTAGAGTTGGCCGATCCCGGCCAAAGAAAGGAGTTCAAATCATGAAAGTTCAAGAGGTGATGACGCAGGACGTTAAGGCCTGCTTTCCTGACACGAATCTGGCAACAGCGGCAGCGCTCATGTGGCAGAACGACTGCGGGGTGCTGCCAGTGGTTGTCAATGGCGGAAACCCGGTCGGCGTGATTACTGACCGCGACATCGCCATAGCGGTGGGAACGAGGGGCCGCCGGCCGCAAGAACTTCGGGTTGACGAAGTAATGAAGGGGCCGCTGGTTGCTTGCGCCCCGGATGACGATGTTCACACTGCGCTAAAGACTATGCGCAAGGATAAGCTCCGGCGCCTTCCCGTCGTGACCGCTGATGGTGTGCTCAAAGGTATTCTCTCGATAAACGATGTGGTGCTCCACTCGCAGAAGGGCAATAAAGACCTCGACTACGACGATGTCGTGAGCACGTTCAAAGCGATCTGCGAGCATCCTCACCTGAGAGCATTATCGGCCCCGTGAAATGGATCTTCAGCCTCAAGGAGAAGGCGACAGGAGATGGACCGCCTCTAGAGGACGCGCACTGGTGAGCCGTTACAGCTAGCGCTGAAGGCGATCATGGACTTTGGAATCGGGGTCCGCAGCCGGGACCCAATTTGTCTCTGTGGACGCACACAGGTAATTCCCCGCAACATTCAGAAGGAGGTACGAACCATGGCAACAGGAACTGGACTCGCTCCGTTCACGGCTTTTCGCAATCTGCTGGCGCCGGAGCCAGTCCATACACTACAGCAAAGACTCAATCGCCTGTTCGGAGAAGCATTTCCCCAGCTCGCACTGCTGGGTGAGGAGCCGATCTCCTTGGCAGGCTGGTCTCCGTCATGCGACATCTATGAGACGGAAAACGAGATTGTCGTAAAGGCCGAGATTCCGGGAGTCAAGAAAGAGGACGTCAAGCTCAGCATCCAGGACAATGTGCTTACACTGAGCGGTGAGCGCAAGTTCGAAGAGGAAACGAAGAAAGAGAACTACGTGAGAGTAGAGCGTGGTTATGGCAGCTTCTCGCGCAGCTTCACCCTTCCGCCATCTGTTGATGCAAAGAAAATCAGCGCGGAATTCAAGGATGGTCTGCTTGAAGTGAAACTGCCGAAGCTGGAAGAGGCTAAGCCCAAAGAAGTGGAGATCAAGGTCAAGTGAAGGTGCGAGCCACTGATCCTGATCTACTTTGGTGGTAACTCAGTGAATTCAGTTGACGGACGGGCCTTTAATGTCCGTCTAAAGGAGGTCTGTTATGGTAGCCAAGGTGCAGATGGTGCCGGATACCCAACTTCGCGAACGGGTGATGCGAGAGATTGAGTGGGATCCGGAGATAACATCTACGGATATAGCTGTTGCGGTTGACGACGCTGTTATTGCGTTAGCCGGTTTTGTTCACAGCTATGCCGAAAAGTTGGCGGCGGAGCGCGCTGCAAAACGAATCTATGGAGTCAAGGGTCTTGCTAACGACATTGAAGTCAAACCGATGATTGAGTTGACCGATCCAGAGATAGCTCGGAATGCTGTCACGGCGATTGAAACTCGCGTGGACGTTCCCGATAACAGACTCAAGGTAACGGTCAAAAACCACTGGATCACTCTCGAAGGAGATGTCGCCTGGCAGTACCAAAGAGAGGCCGCCGAATCGGCAGTCAGAAACCTGACCGGGGTGAAAGGCGTCACCAATCAAATCGTGATCAAGACCAGAGTCTCTCCAGCTCAGGTGAAGACCAGGATCGAGGAAGCTCTCGAGCGAAGCGCCGAGGTCGAGGCGCGCCGCATAATGGTCGATGCGGTAGACAACACAGTGAAGCTCTGGGGTAATGTTCGCTCGTGGGCTGAAAAGCGCGAGGCCGAGCGAGCTGCGTGGGCCGCGCCAGGCGTCTCCAACGTCGAGAACTACATCACCGTTGTTCCGTAGGTTGAATTGATCAGGGCACGACATCGCTCCGTTTTCGCTCGCGCGAGTCGTGCCCGTTTTCTTAACCGAAACGCCATCGGGGCGATATATTCCCTCGCTGAATGGATCATGCAAGCAAATGCGTTAACAGCCACCCTGACGAGCGTTGTGCCGACGAAGTATTGGCATTTACTTCCCGATGGGCGGCTTCAGTGCGATGTGTGTCCGCGCTTCTGCAGGCTGCACAAAGGGCAACGTGGCATGTGCTTCGTGCGCGCCCGGGGGAACGATCAGATCGTGTTGACCACTTACGGTCGTTCGAGCGGTTTCTGCGTGGATCCGATCGAGAAGAAGCCGTTGAATCACTTCTTGCCCGGCACGGCGGTGCTCTCGTTCGGCACCGCAGGATGCAACCTCGCCTGCAAGTTCTGTCAGAACTGGGATATCAGCAAATCGCGTGAAGTGGATATCCTCGCGGATGCCGCTTCGCCCGATAAGATCGCCCGCGTTGCCGAAAAGCTCGGTTGCCGCAGCGTCGCGTTCACCTATAACGATCCGACGATCTTCATCGAGTACGCGATTGACACTGCTCAGGCCTGTCACGAAAGGGGCATCAAAGCCGTCGCAGTCACCGCCGGCTACATCTGCCCCGAACCGCGCAAGGAGTTTTATCGATATATTGACGCGGCCAATGTTGATCTGAAGGCCTTCACCGAGCGCTTCTACAAACAGATATGCGCCGCCGAATTGCAGCCGGTGCTGGAAACGCTCATTTACCTGCGGCGCCACACGAAAGTCTGGCTCGAGATTACGACGCTGCTGATCCCGGGTGAGAATGATTCGGATTCAGAACTGGAACAGATGACGCAATGGGTGGTCGAGAACCTGGGTCCTGATGTGCCCATGCACTTCACCGCCTTTCATCCCGACTATAAGATGCTGGACGTGCCGCCTACGCCGGCAACGTCGCTAACGCGAGCACGTCGGATCGCGATGAAGAACGGCGTGCGATACGCCTACACGGGGAATGTTCACGACGAGGAAGGCGAGAGCACTTACTGTCATCACTGTGGCCGGATGCTGATCGGTCGCGATGTGTTTGTACTCAACGAATGGAATCTGACTGAGACTGGATGCTGCAAATTCTGCGGCGCACCCTGCGTTGGCGTGTTTGACGCCAGCCCGGGAAAGTGGGGCCCGCGACGGCTGCCTGTTCGGCTTCGGGATTTTGTTTGAGATAACACCGAGAGGGTCCGCGCAAGGAAGCCGGCGGCCTTAAGTTGCAGCGAGAGTCCGCGAGACAGCAGAGTGATTTCTTTTGAGAAAGGAGGGGCGTCCTATGGTAGCCAGAATGCAGCGAGTCACAGAGGATAGCGATCTTTGCCAGGCCGTACTCAACGAAATCCGGCAGAAGCCCGAACTAACTGAAGCGGATGTCAGTGTAGCGGCCGATCAAGGTGTTCTTACGCTGACGGGAGTTGTGCAGAGCGACACAGCCAGGATTGCGGTCGAGGCAGTTGCAAAACGCGTACGCGGCGTTAAGGCGATCGTCAATGATTTGGAGGTCAAGCCATCGCGAGCCCGCAGCGGTACGGAGGTCGCCAGAGATGTATTGAAGGGGCTCCGAAGTCAC
>JBGQGO010000292.1:0-6933 GCA_041497455.1 Blastocatellia bacterium
GCCTCTCGAGCGCCCTTACCCGGCTCGGGATCACGCGAGGTGATCGCGTAGCCATCCTCTCGCTCAACTGCCATCGGTTCTTTGAGCATTACTACGGCGTGCCGCAACTTGGCGCCATCGTGGTGCCTATAAACTTTCGCCTGCAGCCGCAAGAGATCAAATACATCGTTGATCATTCCGGCGCAAAGGTCATCGCGGTTGATCCGGCGCTGGCATCACTCATCGAAGCCGTACGCCCGCAGCTTGAATCGGTCGAGCATTTCATCTTGATGAGCGATGAGCGCCGCGAAGGCTATCTCGCTTACGACGAGTTGCTCGCCGGCGGCGCGCCGGACTTCGACGCGCCGGAGGCAAGCGACGACGAGCTGCTTGGATTGTTCTACACCTCGGGCACGACCGCCGAACCAAAAGGCGTGATGCTGACGCATAAGAACATGCTTTCGAACATCGCGCACTCGGAAGGCGTGTACAAGAATCTAGCTTCGGACATCTACCTCCATGCGGCGCCGATGTTTCACCTGGCCGACGGAGCTGCAGTCTTCTCGAACACCGCGCGCGGAGCGACGCAGGTGTTCATCCCTCGGTTCGATCCGAAGCTGGTGCTCGAAACGATCTCGCGTGAGCGCGTGTCGCTGCTGCTGCTTGTGCCGACGATGCTCAACTTCCTGCTCGGGCATCCGGAACTCGACTCATACGATCTGTCGTCGCTGCGTCACTTGACCTACGGAGCGTCCCCGATCGCGCCCGATCTGCTGCGCAGGGCGATGAAGATTTTGAACTGCCAGTTTGGGCAGGGCTACGGGTTGACCGAAGCGTCGCCGCTTCTGACGGTGCTCACCCACGAGGATCATCTGGTCACTGATGAGAAGAGCGAGCGGCGTCTGGCCTCTTGCGGCAAGCCCGTGCAAGGCGTCGACGTGCGAGTCGTGAAAGAAGACGGCTCCGATGCGAAGCCCGGCGAAGTCGGCGAGATCATCGCTCGCGGTCCGAACATCATGCTCGGCTATTGGAAGCGGCCGGAAGATACCGAAGACGTCTTGCGCGATGGTTGGCTTCACACCGGCGATCTTGCGACTGTCGACGAAGACGGATACATATACCTGGTTGATCGCAAGAAAGATATGATCGTGACCGGCGGCGAGAACGTTTATTCGACCGAGGTCGAAGCTGTGTTGTACGCGCATCCGGCGGTGAAGGAAGCTGCGGTGATTTCTATCCCCGATCCTGATTGGGGAGAAGCCGTGCACGCTTGTGTCGCCTTGCGGGATGGGAAACAGGTGACGGCAGAAGAGCTCGCAGAGTTTTGCCGGGAGCGGCTGGCAAACTACAAGGTGCCTCGCTCGATTGAGTTCATCGAAGGCGAATTGCCAAAAGGCGGCACAGGAAAGATACTAAAGAAGCAACTGCGCGAGCGGTATTGGAAAGATCGAGCGCGGCGAATAAGCTGATGAGCGATGATGAGAGTTCGTAGTACGGCCTTTAGGCGGAAGTTTGTAGCGCAATGACCGGACTGTGACCGGGTACAAACTTCCGCCTAAAGGCCGTACTACGAACTCTTTCATAGGAGATCGAATGAACCTTACACTTACCCCAATCAGATTCAAGCAGCGCGCCGAAACATATTTCCCAAACAAAGTCGGAATCGTAGACGGCGACATCCGAATGACCTATCGCGAGTTCGGCCAGCGAGCGAATCGCCTCTCGAACGCGCTCATCGATATGGGAATCAAGCGAGGCGAGCGTGTCGCGTGGCTTGGCTACAACAGCCACGAATTGCTCGAGGCTTACTACGGCGTCGTGCAGATGGGCGCGGTGCTGCTGCCGCTCAACATAAGGCTCACGCCCAATGAGATCGCGTTCATCCTGAATGACTCGGACTCAGTCGCGATGTTTTACAATCGCGATTTGCAGCCCATCGTCGATGGGGTTCGCAACCAGGCGCCCGAGGTCAAGCAGTACGTCCCGCTTGAATCAAACGGCGACGGCAACGACTACGAAACCCTGATAACCGCTGCTGGAGCCGATTTCACGCCTCCCTCTGATATCAAGGACGACGACCTCGCCGAGCTGTTCTACACGTCGGGCACGACCGCCAACCCAAAGGGCGTGATGATGACCCATCGCAATCTTTATTTGCATGCATTGCAGATCATCGCCGGGCTCGGCGTTGACGACACAGTTGTTCAGCTTCACACGATACCGCTCTTCCACGTGAACGGCTGGGGCACTCCGCACACGCTTGCGTGCATGGGCGCGCGGCACGTCATCGTCAAGAAGTTCGATCCGACTGAGGTGCTAGAGCTGATTCAGAAGGAGCGCGTGACAAACTTCGCGATGGTGCCGACCATGGCGAACGCGATAATCCATCACCCGTCGCTCGGAGAATACGATTTGTCGAGTCTCGACTACATCGCGATCGGCGGCGCTGCTTCGCCAGTCGATCTGATCCGTCTGGTTGAGCAGAAGCTCGGCTGCCGCGCTTACGGAGGATACGGGTTGACCGAGACCGTGCCGGTGTTGACTCAATCATTCATCAAAGATCACCTGAAGAACGAGCCCGACGAAGCGCGGTGGCGGCGGCAGGCGATGGCGGGCTTCCCGATGCCGGGCGTCGAAATCGACATCTTCGACCCGGACGACAAACCAGTGGCGCACGACAACACAAGCGTCGGCGAAGTGGTCGTTCGCGCGGACAACGTGATGGCCGGCTACTGGAAGCTGCCTGAAGAAACAGCGAACGTGATGCGCAGCGGGTGGTTTCACACCGGTGACATGGCCACGGTTGACGAGCACGGCTACTTCCTGATCGTCGATCGCAAGAAAGACATCATCATCTCGGGCGGCGAAAACATCGCCTCGATCGAAGTCGAGAAAGCAGTCTACTCACATCCCGCAGTTTTTGAATGTGCAGTCGTGGCCGTGCCCGATGATCGATGGGGCGAGGTCCCGAAAGCGCTGGTCGTGGTCAAGCCCGGCGAGTCGCTGAGCGAGCAGGAAATCATCGATCACTGCCGCACGAATCTGCCCGGCTTCAAGGTTCCCAAGTCCGTCGAGTTCTTCGATGTGCTTCCCAAAGGCGGCACGGGAAAAATATTGAAGAAGGAGCTTCGCGAGAAGTACTGGGCGGGCTACGCGAAGCGCGTGCATTAATTTGTATGAGAGGTACGCTAACAATCACAGTTCAGAGTTCAAACAGTTCAGAGTTCAACCTTCAGGTTGCTATTGGTCATCGGCAAGCTAAAGCTTGAACTCTGAACAAAATCATGGAGGAAGCATGGCTGAGACGAAAATAGTTGTAATCTATCCACGCCCGACGGATGTGGATGCTTTCGAGAAAGTTTATCTTGAGGAGCATGTGCCGCTGGCTGTAGAAAAGATCAAAGGCATGACGAAGTTTGCGGCGACTAAAGTGGTCGGAACTCCGGACGGCAGCACGGCGCCGTTTTACAGGATCGCCGAACTTTACTTCCCTTCCATGCAAGCGTTGCAGGAATCCGCGGCTTCGGCGGGGTCGCAGGAAGCCGTGGCGCATGCATTTGCTATTTCGACCGGCGGACCGCCGATCATTTTGGTGGCTGAACAAGAAACGACAACGTTCTAATGAGTGCGGGCCAGGTTTCGCGCATACCCACTGAGGTGGGTTCGTGATGTTGCGGCCTACGATGCAAAGCGGACGGCGCGTGTCGGGTTCGCACATACCCACCTCGTCAGAGGTGGGTCCGTGATGTTGCAGCCTACGGCCAGACTGGTAGTTAGTCTCGCGTACGCGAGGGCGCGAGATTAAGCCACGAATGGCACTCAGCGTCACTTGTAGGCTCGAACATCACGAACCCACCTCTGACGAGGTGGGTATGTGCGAAACCGGACGCGCACAGTCCGCTTCGTAGGCTTCAACATCAAGCACCCACCTCTCACGAGGTGGGTATGAACACGCGGTTGTATTAAACGTAAACCAGCTAACGGCGTCGCCTTCATGCAAGGAGTCTCTCAATGTCCAGAAATGTCTTACTCACGCTTATCATCGTCTCGCTTGCGGCGCCGCTAACAACGGCGACTCAACTCAAACAGCCGGTCGTCAGCGGCAAACGTTACTCGCGTCTAGTCATCCGCAACGCGATGATCGTCGATGGCAACGGCACGCCCGCGTCCGGCCCGAAAGACATCGTCATCGAAGGCAATGCCATCGCCGAAGTCGTCCCGCTCGACCCGGTCGCCCTGCGCGAAGGCAGAGCTAAGCGGCCCGTAGGCGACGTCGAGATCGACGCGACCGGCAAATATGTGCTGCCGGGCTTGATCAACGCTCACGGTCATGTTCAATACGAGCGAGGCGGCATCCCTCAGCCGGTCGACTACTGTCTGAAGCTTTGGCTCGCGTGCGGAATCACGACCGTGCGCGACGTCGGCAGCGACACGAAGCAGACGCTCCCGCTGCGCGACAAGAGCGCGAAAGGCGAAGCTGCCGCGCCTCGCTTGTTCATCTACACGATGTTTGGCTACCCGCCAGCGCCGCGCAACGCCGGCGAAGCTCGAGCCCGCGTGCGAGAGATAAAACAGATGGGCGCGGACGGCATCAAGATCCTCGGCGTCGATCGCGACATAATGGCTGCGCTGCTGGACGAAGCTCACAAGCTCGGGCTTCGCGTTGCTCATCACGCCGGCGTCGAAGAAACTACGGCGTGGGATGACATCAAGTACGGGACAACATCAATCGAACATTGGTATGGAATACCCGACGCGGCGATTGAAAGCGGACGTCAGACCTTCCCATCGAGCTACAACTACGCCAACGAAGTCGATCGTTTTCGTTATGCCGGGCGTCTCTGGCGCGAAGCGAACCCCGAGCGATTGACCAAAGTGCTCGAAGGCATGGTTGCGGCTAACGTGGCGTGGGACCCGACGCTGGATATCTACGAAGCGAGCCGCGACCTTCAACGCGCACAGACCCAGCCGTGGTTTGCGGAGTATCTGCACCCGACTCTCGAAGAGTACTTCAAACCGAATCCTGCGAATCACGGCTCGTACTTCATCGGCTGGTCGTCGACGGATGAAACCTTCTGGAAAGAGAACTATCAAATCTGGATGGCGGCGCTTCGCGAGTTTGACCGTTTAGGCGGAACCATCGGAGCGGGAGAAGACTCCGGGTTCATCTATCAGATGTACGGCTTCGGATTGATCCGAACGCTGGAGCTTCATCAGGAAGCGGGCTTCCATCCTTTGAAGATCATTCAACACGCGACGGGCAACAACGCGAAGATACTCGGGCAAGAGGACAAACTCGGCCGCGTGCGCGCCGGTTACTTAGCCGACTTGATCGTGGTGAACGGCAACCCGCTCGAGAACCTGAAGGTGCTTTATCCCACCGGCGTCGACGAGATCAAAGACGGCAAGACGGTGCACACCGGCGGAGTCGAATGGACGATCAAGGACGGGATTCCTTATCACGGCCCGACGCTGATGAAAGAGATCAAGGAGATGGTAGCGAAGGCTCGGACGGAACGCGCAACAAAAGCGGCGCGACAATGAGCTACCCTTTCGCCGAAACGGGCCGGACTTTATGGCGCCCCAACCGCGCGAGTTATCGGGTAGTAGACGATCCAAACATCTTCTTCCTTGAGCCCTTCGATCAAGAGCGTACGCACATCGTCGAGATAGGCGTCCAACTCTGCTTGATCTTCGGCACTGTCCACGTCAAGAAGAAAATCGCAGAACAGAATGTGAACATCGTCGCGAATGACGCTTCCCCGGGTGCCCGAAACATATAGCCCGGTGAACGGAGAGGTGAGAGTCGAGCCTCCACGAGAATAGGCTAACTCTTCAGCGAGCCAATCCGTGATAGATCGATAGTCAGATACGTCTGTTCTGATTGGCAGGAAGAACTCAACGCGAGTTCGCTTCTCTGAGGGCACGGAGTTTCTCCCTGAACTTTGCGGCTCGCTCGGGGAAGGAACGCATTCGCCTAATGGTCTCTTCCCGCGAGTTCGACATTGTTATCGGATGCCGGCGGGATTCACTCGTCTCTTTTGGCGTCTCGTCCAACCGATCAACAGATTCTTGCTTACTCATAGCCGCGATCTCCCAGGTGGCGCGATTGTATCACGGAATGTCTTCATCACCGCACGCCAAACTTCACTTCTGCGACACGATCAACTGCTGAATCGCAGGCGGAATCTCGTGAATCTCGTTCTTAGCAAAGCCCGCGTTCTTGAACATCCGATCAAACTCAGCGAACGTGTAAGCGTCTCCGCTCGGCGTGCCTGCCAGCATCGACAAGCTGAATCCCGCAACGCCCGGAGGCGACACGCGATCATCGTTAGGCACGAACTCGAGCGTCACCGCTCGGCCGCCTTCAGCTAACGCCGCGTGAACTTTTCTCAACAGCTTTTCGTTGGCCGGCGGGTCGAAGTGATGCAGGAAATTCGTCAGCAGCACCACATCGTAGCCCGTGCCGTAGTCGACTTCGAACGCGCTGCCGGCGATCGTGCTGTGACGATCCGCAACGCCCGCGGCTTTCGCGTTCTCTTTGCTCAGCTCCAGGACGTTAGCCCAATCCACGCCGACTATTTCAGCGTGCGGGTTTCGCGTGGCAAACGCTAAGCCGAACAGGCCGTGGCTTGCGGCGATGTCCAGAACCTTGATCTTGCTATTCGCTTCCGGGTCTATCAACTGAGCGATGCCCCGCGCAACCGGGCGCATCATCGGAGCCATCGCGCGCGCGAACTTGATCCACACCGGATGCTCGGGCGCGAGCGTGCCATCGTCAGGCGTGGCAGTCCCGCCCTTGCGAACGGATTCGGTCAGGTGTCTGAAGCCCCCGATGATATGGTCAGACAAGATGAATTCGACTGCGCTTCCCATGTAAGCGGGCGAGCGCCGATCCAGAAACACAGCCGAGTCCTGAGTCAGCCCATAGCTGTTTCCGTCTTTCGTCAGAAA
>JBGQGO010000293.1:0-6897 GCA_041497455.1 Blastocatellia bacterium
AAGAGGCGCCGCGCGGCGTTCCAGCGCGCGCTGGGCGCAAGCGACGATCGCACCCGCCAGCAACGCTGAGAACAACGCTACAGAAACTAACTGCTTGGCCGAGACCCTGTACATACTCAACTCCTCCTTAGCTTGTTTTGCTCTGAGACAATGTTAGTCGAAACCCGGCGGCTCATCCACCCGAGGATGGCCAGCCAATCAATAACACCGCGCCCGGTTGCGTCATTGGGAAAGCAGTTGATCTGGGTGAGAACCGACGAGCAGAGCTAAGGGTAAGAACCGAGACCCGAGCACGGAGCCCCAGAGACTATTCATCCACTGTGCTCGCGACGCCCGGCTCTTCGACGTCGCCAGCGCGCGCTACGGCGTCCCACAGCTCTAAGTACTTGCCCCTGACATAAGGATCGATTCGCTCTGAAAACTCAGAGCCGAGCCCGCGGAGCTTTATCAACTCTTGCACGTCGGCGAGATCTCGCAAGCGGTGTGCAGCGGTCATCCCCGAAGCGAGTTTCAACTCGATGAGCTTCTCCAGATTGATTATTCGAATTCCATCGATCTCGGTTGAGACGTTGGAGGGATCTGGGAAAGAAACGGGCTTGGGTTTGCCATCGCCGGGGTACTCGCCCTGAGTGAGGATGTCTATTTCGACTCCGGTCTCAGCGTCGCGGAATGCCTTTTTTGGCCCGGAGAACAAAGGGATGTACCCACGTCCAACGAGCATCTCCATGAACAGTGCGCGTCCCTCTTTGGTCAAAAGGACATCCACGTCCACAGTCTCGCGGCGATATCCATGCAGCACCAGAGCCATTCCACCCACCAGCGCGTAGTCGATGCCTTCCTGCGACAAACGCCGAGCGAGTGTCCGCATAGTTTTGTGCACGGGACCTTCGGCCATAAAGAACTCGTCAACTCCTCTCAGAAGAGCATCGACCGATGTGTGTTGGACTGCCACGTGGGCATTATAGCGCAGAATGATTGTTGAATTCAGTCACTTCACGACGAAAGTGCGTGGCGTTTATGAGTTCTTCAGTATCGGCTAACGTGCGGATGACTTTTCGCCGACGATTATGTAGCTCCGCAAGCCGCCGGCCACTTCGGTTACGTCCTTTGAATAAGTCGCCTTCACGGGCCGGTATTCTTTGATCAACTCGATGATGTCCTGCGCCGTCGCCAGGCCCGGTTCTTGATACTCGACTGCCCACGTTCTGAAGTTCGCGGCCGGCCTCAACAGCCGATCGAGTGACGCCAGATAGGATTGCTTGGACTGAGGAGGCATTGCGCGCATGCTCCCTTCATCGGTCTCTTCGCGAGTTGGGCCGCCGACCCAAGTCTCACGCCACTCCGATCTTGCTTCAGCGCCGCCGCGATCGGTGTGCGAGGCGGGCGAGCGCAAAAAGAGCAGGTCAGCTCGCGCGTGCTTGATGAAGTCCTCGGCCGGCTGATTGAAGCTGCGATTGTGTGGCTGACCCGCGGGACCCGCGAAGGCCCGGCCAGCCAATCGCCAAAACACCGTCGTCAGCGGCCGTCTGAGATCGAGAGTCTCTTCATCAAACGACAACGCGTAATCTCCGGTTTGCAGCCCGAGCGTGAAAGCCTGCGCGCGCAGTAGTTGATCTTCGAGCCCTTCGATGTTGCGCCGGAGGTTATCCATCCACCACGCGTCCGTTTCACCGAACCAGCGGCGCAAGCCCGGGTTCGTGAGCCTAACGCCCGGAACGTAGACGTCTTCGAGTATGCGAGTGATCGTGTCCTCACCGAGCGGCTGTGTGGCTTCGACGTTTGCGCGGGCGACGATCCCTGCCCATGCGCGCGGGTCGTTGGCGAAGATCAGCTTGCCCCACGCTTTCAAATACCAATCCAACCGAGCTTCGCTCCAGAACGGAATCGCGATCGAGCGAAACTCGAGCTGGCGCAGCACGCTTGCCTCGAACCCGAGCAGAGTTTTTTTGTTGTAGCGTGAACCAACCCATCCGCGCCATCGAGGCGAATCGCTCCTCGCAAGCTCATCTGACCTGGCGCGCGCGAGCAACGACTCGATCAGAGGAAGAGCAGGAGGTGAATCGCGATGTGCCGGTCGTACCTGTGAGGCAGTCCCGCTCGCCTGCGTACTGTCGAGCGCTGGCTCAGATGTTTGCTGCTCGAGCGGCTCAGGAGTCATTGGTACGAACGCCCGCAAGCCTTCGCCCCACGGTCGAGGCGCGGGCGAAGGTCCCGGGTCGATCGTCTCGGTAGAGGAGATCGGGTCAGCGGACAACAGATCGCTCGAGGACTCGGGCGCAGTCAGGACAGGGGCCGATTCAACAGCGATGGGTTGCTCGAGTAACGGCAACTGCTCCGGCACAGCCTCGACTGGAGGTGAGTCCGCGATGACCGCGGCTTCTGACCGGTGAATGCCGGCCAGCAGCTCATCCAGCAGCGCGAGCAGGGCTTTGACTACATACGGATCGCATTCTATGCCTGCCGATGAAGTCAGCGCTTCGACGGTTTGTTGCTCATTTTGCGCGGCGCGATAGGGCCGATCGGAAAGCAGCGCGGCGCACAGCTCGACCGCATGCACGATGCGCGCGCCAATCGGAATGTCTTCGAAGGCGAGCATATCGGGATAGCCCGATCCGTTCCACCACTCGTGATGCCAGCGCACTAGAAGCTGGGCGTGACGCCTCGCATCGCGTTTGGCCATCTGTTGCTCGCCGATGACCGGATGGCGCCAAAGGTCGAGGCGCGCTTCGAAGCTGAGCGGCCGTGGAAGCGCATGGTACGCCGGTGACATCGAGTACAAGCCAATGTCGTGAAGCATTGCGGCTTCAGTGATCGCGTCGACATCCGGAGTCGCGAGCCCGAATCTGCGAGCCAGGCACCCGGCAAGCTCGGCCATCAGACGAGAATGCGGCTGGGTGTATTTTTCGAAGCTGTCTATCCGGTCGGCGAGCCTGTTGATTGTTTCTTCGCGGGTCTTACCCTTGGCGGTCTCCACGCTTCCTCCTGGAGTCGGTTCGGCTGTAAGGTACAGGCTATCTATGCGCTAGTCAAGGTGAGCCAATGCGGGCTTTGAGCTAGAGTTTGCCTTCCGCCCGAGCTCACGGGGTAGTGTGGCCCCTTCGCAGTCTTTTTTGGCAGCTCCCCGTCAACTGTGGTATATACTTCGTCATACTTGGAGGTCGGTTATGCGCAAGATTCAGCCCAAGGACATTGATGAGCTACAGGAAAGCTACGAAGAGGATTCGCCGGAACTCCAAGAACAACTAGGCGAGGGCTACGAAGCATACCTGAGAGGTGAAGGCACAAATGCCGAGGAGTTTTTGGCCCAACTGGAAAGGGAGCTAGAGGTGAATAAGCCGAAAGGGTAGTCCGATGCCAACCTCCTTCCGAGCTATCGCCACTCCGCTCTTCAAACGGGACATCCGAAAAAAAGCTAGATCGAAAACCCGAGATCCTGAGTTTGTCTCACGCAGCGGATATGGCGGTCGCGCTATTCAACGCGGGACGCCGGCTAAAACAGGACTCACACCAACCGTAGAGGATTCCGTCGATCAAGTGGTACGCCACGGTGTGGTCCTCGGTGATATTTTGATGGCATTGTTTGCATTCCCACGTGCGCTTAAGAATCCCTGCTACCTGTTCGAATACTCCGGCCATTTATTTTGACGGTAACTTCGTTACCCGCTCCCTTCAATCAATCTGTCTATTTCCTAACAGAGCAACCAGGTGTGTGTTAGATACACTCAAACGCTGCCGAGCTGCGCAGGTTCCATCAGTAGTACATTAGTCAGTGGTCCGTAGTCCGTAGTCCGTAGCTACGGACCACTGACTACGGACTCCCATCCCGTTTTGTCCTTCCGGTCGGTGTCAAGAGTTGTTAGGATATCAGGGCCAAAGGAGAGATGATGATCGAGACAAAGACCGCACCGCCTTCGACCTTGAGGAGAGAATCACCGCTCGTGACAAAGTTTGACAGCAGCATTTCAGTCGCTGACGAACGGCGCGAGAGAGCACAAGACCGCCAGAGTTCCGACACCCCAAGCTCTGACGCGAGGGTCAAGAAGTCGGCCAAGCTCATACCGTTCGTCTTTATGCATCTCGCGTGTATCGGCGTGATATTCGTGGGCATTAGTCTTCCAGCGGTGCTGCTTTGCGTCGGCCTGTATGCGCTGCGAATGTTCGCGCTGACGGCCGGCTATCATCGCTATTTTGCGCATCGCACATTCAAAACCAGCCGCCCGTTCCAATTCGTTTTGGCGCTGGTGGGGACGATGGCGGTGCAGAAAGGTCCACTGTGGTGGGCGGCGCATCATCGCAGGCATCACAAGTACAGCGACCAGGAAGGCGACGTTCATTCGCCGGTTCAAGAGGGATTCTGGTGGTCGCACGTGGGCTGGATCGTCAGCCCCAAGTTTGACCCCACAGATTGGGACGCGATCAAGGATTTCTCGCGCTACCCCGAGTTGCGCTGGCTGAACACCTATCACCTCATTCCTCCGATCACGCTGGCCGTGCTTCTGTTCCTGCTAGGCGGATGGCAGTGGTTGGTATGGGGCTTCTTTGTAAGCACGGTAGTTTTGTATCACGGGACTTTTTCTGTGAACTCGCTGTCACACCTCTGGGGCAGCAGAAGGTTCGCGACCACCGATCAGAGCCGTAACAACTTCCTGATAGCGCTGTGGACCGGCGGCGAAGGCTGGCACAACAATCATCATCATTACATGGCGTCAGTGAAGCAGGGCTTCTACTGGTGGGAAGTCGATTTCAGCTATTACATCTTGACGGTCATGTCGTGGGTTAGACTGGTGAGCGACCTGCGTGTTCCGCCTAAGCACCTGCTTGCCGAGGCTCGCGTAAGCTGACGCTTGAAGCTGGCGCCTGCTTCATTTCGGAATCGCGCTTAAAAGTGATTGATCTCGGATTGAATCTGCTCTCGGCTAAGATCGAGCGAGCATCGGTAAGCGTCCGCTGCTAGCTTCGATCTTCAGCGTTACGTTTAAGCGCTTCTCGCGCGAGCATCGCCGATCCGATCACGCCCGCATCGTCGCCCAGCGCGGCGCGCGTTATCTTCACATTCTTTGAGTTGATTTCGAACGCGATGTCCCGAGCCGCGCGCTCGATGCGATCGACGAAAACATCTCCGAACGCTTCGACGACCCCGCCTCCAAGCACCACCATCTCCAGGCCAAGAACGTTCAGCAGGCTCCCCATTCCGATGCCGATCAACTTCGCCGCGCGGTGAATAATCCTCTTTACGAGTTCATCGCCCGAGTCATAAGCCGCTTTCAGATCTTTGCCGGAGAGCTGGTCAGTTTCGGCGCTCAGAGCTTTCGAAACTGAGCCACGATAACCTCGCCTGATCGCTTTTCGAATGTCGCGAGTTATCGCGGTGCGGCTGGCGACGGCTTCAAGGCAGCCGCGGTTGCCGCAGCCGCAGCGCGGACCGCCTGCCTCGACTATGATATGGCCTACTTCACCGGCGCCTTTGCTGAAGCCGCGATACAGCGCTCCGTTCAGGATCAATCCGCCGCCAATTCCCGTGCCAACGAACACGCCCAGGACGTCGCTTGCGCCCCGCGCCGCGCCGGCCCGAAACTCGCCGTACACCGCAGCGTTCACATCGTTCTCGACTATCGATGGGCGGCCGAACTCTTCAGCGACGCGAGGACCAAGCGGGAAGTTCTGGAATCTCAGATTCGCGCTTTCGATTATGCAGCCTGTGTCGAAATCGATCGGGCCGGGAGCGCCGATGCCAACCGCTGCAAGATGATCTTGATCGACGCCTGCTTTTTCGAGAGCCCGGTGACCGGTCTGTGCGATGGTGGCGAAAACCTCTTCGTCGTCGCGCCACGCTCTGGTCTTTGCACGAGCGCGCGCGATGATCTGTCCATCGCGGTCGAGCACCGCCGCCAACACCTTCGTTCCGCCAAGGTCTATGCCTAGAATATGTGATCTCATCCTTCGTTGGATTAGACCACAAAACAGTATCCCTGGTCGATTTCCGCCGGGTCCGACAAACTTCAGTTTGTCGACTGGAGTTTGGACTCTCTCTCTCCAGAATAGGGATCAACCTGCCCGACGCGCGCGCGATCAAGAAAGCGGTGAGCGTCCCCGTCATCTGCACAGGCGGGTTTCAAACAGCATCGGTGATACGAAAAGCCATAGATGACGGCTCGTGCGACGCGGTCTCGATCGCCCGCCCGCTGATAGCAAACAACGATCTTGTGAAGATGTTCGCGCAGGGATTGGACCGCGCGCCGCAGCCTTGCACTTATTGCAACAAGTGCCTGGTGAACGTGCCCGAGAACCCGCTCGGCTGCTATGAGGAATCGCGTTTCAAGTCGCGGGAAGAGATGATCGAACAAATATGTCGGTGTTCGGCGCGCCGCCGTTCGCATAACGACAAGACCCATTCAGCCTGGTGGCACTATCACTCGGTCATTGGAAAGATGATAAGTCCATTCGGCGCGTTCAGATGTTCGTAGTTCGGCCTTCAGGCGGAAGTTTGTAGAATCGATCGACTTGCGGAGGGTTACCAAACTTCCGCCTAAAGGCCGAACTACGAACCTGCAAGCTTCAAAACTGCCGCTCGAGATGCGCTACGTAATTGACTGGCGCGTGGTCGGCGAAGGGTTCCGGCGCGTTCTTAAGGAGATTCTTCCAATCGACGGAGAAGAGTGAAATCCGATCTCTCTTCAGCCGATCGCGCGCCACCGTATCGTCATCCGGGTTAACCAGCATGCCGCCCTCGTGAGTGATGTAGTGCAACTCTCCTACGTGATGAAACGGCAAAGGCGGAGGCACGGTCGGCACTGCATCACGATTGTTCGCCACTCGGAAAACGTTCACGCCGGAGAGCGTTGCGCCAAAGTCGTTATCGCCCACTCGCGGAGACCCGAAAGTGTATAACGCGCGCGG
>JBGQGO010000294.1:0-6866 GCA_041497455.1 Blastocatellia bacterium
CACTCGATACACGGAGCCGCCCTGCGGGACGTAGATCGTGCTCTTGAACACCTGGCAGCGGCGCGAGAGTTCGGGCGAGCCCTGCACCATTTGCTTCGCGATCTCGAAGCTGATGGCCGCCTGGTCCTTGTCCGTCGCGGCTGAGAAAACTTTCGCGCCCGGCTCGTGGTCCGCGAGCGTCAGATACAGGCCCACGCCGGCGCCGAGCGTGGTCTTGCCGTTCTTCCGCGGCACTTCGATATATACCGTGCGATATTTCCGGCAGCCGTCCTGGATCCGCTTCCATCCGAACAAATCCCGAATGACGCGATATTCCCACTGCTCCGGAATCAGCGGCTTGCCCGCCCATTCGCCCTCGACGTGCGTGCAGAACGCCTGAAAAAAGTCGAGGACCAGCTGCGCCGCCGTCTCGTCGAAGTAATAGAGCTTCGAGTTGTAGCGATCGAGCTGCTCGTCCTGCGCGAACCATTTGTCGATCAGCGCCGGCGAGTGTCCGCGATAATTGCGTTTGCTCATTCATCGAGCCAGCTTCCCTCTCCAACCCATACCCACTTCCAGAGCGGCTTCGCCCAAAATGTAAGGTTCGCGTCGCAACAGGCCACCAATCCAAGAACGAACGAAAACATGAGGCCGATCCAAATTCGGAATGGAAGGCCCAGAATTCTGAGAAGGATCTTCATGCAGGCAACCGGATGGGGTATTTCCGTTTGTAATTGGCGTTGCGCTTGGCGTAGATTCGGGGGCTTTTCGCGCGTGGCTCGGCCGAGATCTTCTCGAGCGCCAGGACGGCCTCCGCGCGAGCCTTCTTTTTGTCCATCCGTTGCGCGCGGAATTCGTGGAAGAGATGTTCCTCGAACTCCTCGCGCCATTTCACGTGCTCCGAGGCGAAGCCGAGCTCGAGCAGGAATGGGCCGGCTTCGGGGCAGCGGGCGCCGTTGCTCAATTGTTTCAGCAGCTTGGCGCGCTGCTCGTCGAGCCACTTATCCAGAAGATTTTTGAGCGCCTGGTACTTCCCGAACTGCGTCACCAGGCGCTGATTGAGATATGTCGCCATAGGTCAGGCCGGGATCACCACGGCGGCCTCATTCGAGAAGCCGGATTCGGCGTTGCTCAGGTCCACCGCGGTCACCACGTAGAACCAGCGGTCGTTTGCCTTCACGCTGGCATCCAGAAAAGCCATGCCCTGAATGCCCGAGCCAATCAACGCGTATGGACCGCCCGAAGCGGATCCTCGCCGGACGTTGTAGCTAACGAGCGGCGTCACCGAAGGCGTCCATTGCAAATTGACTGCGTGCGCGATCGGCTGGGAGATATAGACGTTCCACTGGCCGGATGCGGCTGTGATCGTCGCAGGGATGACTCCTGTCAAAGTGGTGGAGCTCACGAGCGTGGTCACCAGCGCGGTCGGCGTGGTGCAAACCGGAAGCGGGCTTATCTGGCAAAGCTCGATCGTGGCGCCGGCGCCGTAGTTGGTGCCGGTGACGGTGATGGTTGCGACTCCCGATCCTTGTCCGACCGCCGCGGGCGCCGATGATGTTTGCGTCGCTGGGGGAAGCGTCACCGTGAAGGTGTTCGGCGTGGTGCACTGCGTTCCCGCCGGGCAGGGCGCTTGTGCGCGCGCGCTCGGCGTGATCAAAATCAGAAGGAAAAACAAAAAGGGAATCAAGCGTTTCATCGGTTCATTCCTCCGCGGAAGATTTATCTTGCTCCTCGATTGGAACCCATTCGAGATCCTGCGGATCGAGCCAGTAGGCCGGATCCGGAAATTCGGCAGCCGGCGGAAGCAATGCCCCATCCGATCGGTGCCGCTCGATGTAAGCGGTCGCGGGCAGCGATGAAGCCGGCGCGAAAATCAAAAGCTGTTTCACTCAGGTGCTGACGGTCAGCGCGGCCGATCCCGTGATGCCCACGGCCCAGATTCCTTTCGCCGCCGGCAGATTCAGGTCGTAAATGGTGCCGAGCGCCGGGGCCGCCGGCGTCACGAACAGCACCGTGCCCTGCGCCGCTGCAGGGTCATCGTAAAAAGTCGTCGAGGCTGTGCCCGCCGCGGTGACCACGATTTTCCGCAGGCGTCCCGGGCCCGTGCGGACCGCGGCTGCGCTCACGCCGGCAGCGATCGCTACGGTCGCATCCTGTTGTGGTGAATCAGCCATGGAGCTCCTCTAGGTGCCGAAGAATCGGCTGTCGTTTGAATTCGGTTTTTCATCCTGCGGGATATGAATGCGCGTGCGCGATGCCGGCGAAAGGCCGAGCTCCGCGCCCAATTTGCAAATCATCAGGAGCGCCTTCTGTGCGATCGAGATGTGCGGGTTCGTTTGGATGTACTTGACGTCGCCCTTTTTATCGCCCTGCCTTTTCTGCGCGGCCGTCAGCGGCTCGTAGAGCACCAGGATGGCGCCCTGCACGCTGATTTTGTCCTCGGCTTCGCGCCAGCGGACGTAGGTCGAGCAGTAAGCCGAAAATAGATCGACGTCGGCGACTGTGAGCCAGGGAAGGTCCGGACGCAGGCGCATCCAGACCTCCTGGGCAGGCGTGTCCATCCACTTCGGGGGTTTTAGATCGGGTGCGGCCGTTGCTGGCTTCGGCTCATGGGGATTGAGCTTAAGTTTCCCGGGATTCCCCTGCAGGATGCGAAGTGCAGTGGGTTTAGGCGAAGGGCCGCGGCTTCCCATTCACCGAGTTTTGAAGCTCACTCCGTTGGCGTCAATGGAGCCTTCGGCCTACGCTGGAATCTCGTTCGGCAAATATCCGCCCGGAGCGTGGTAGCGCATTTCTAGCTCGTCCCAAGTCTCCGGGAATGCCAATTTGAGGAGATTGAGATTGTCGGTGTCGGCCCTGCGCATGGCAGCCATGATCAGAGCGTAAAAAGGCTCGTCATCTCTCGCCAGTCGCCGGCTCACTTTGTAATCGTATAAGCTCACAGCGGATACTCCTTCCACTCGCGGCCATCGAGCGTGGTGCCCATTTCCGTTCGCGGCGCAGAGCTTTGCTTGAAGAAAAACGCGACGCCGGCGGCCAGGCACTGATCGCGAATGTCGCGGGCCCAGGCGTGTTCCATGGGACGGAATCCGGGACCGGATTCGCCGCGCCAAGGGTCCGCCGTCTCGTGGAAAAAATCGGACCAGGAGCAGGTGAACACGCGCTCGTGCACGCCTCTTGCTTCCGCTTCTTTCTGCCAGCGCAAAGGGTCCTTCCAGGTAGATTTCGTTCGCTGCACGATTGAAAAATCTCTTCCGTACCTCGTCATGGCCGTTTCGGCATAGCAGTGCGCGCATCCGGGGCTCACGCGTGTGCAGCCCATCCATGGATTCCAGGTGTGGTCCGTCCAAGAAATCTTTGTGATATCACTCATTTTTCGCTTCCGCATCCTTGACGATTTTCCAGGCGCGCTGACGGGAGACTCCCTTGGGGATCCGCACGCCGAGAGCGCGAGCCCGCGCCTGGACCGAAGGCCTGCGGCCGCCCATCCTGCCCCATCGCGCCAGCTTCTTTCGGCCGTGACGCTTGAGCGTAGCGAGTCCGCCCTTCCGGCCTTCGGCTTTGTAGTTCGGCTGCCGATCGAGCGCTTGAATGGCCATTTGCAGGGCCTCGCCGAATTTCGGGCCGAAAAGTTGCTTCATCCGCTTCTCGTCCCTCTGCCTCAACTGTTCGAGCGCTTCTCGCTTTTTCATGGCAACTCCCAGACTCCCGCTTTTGTGGTGAAGTATGCCACCGTGACGCCGAGGATCAGCCAGAAAAGCCAGTAGAGGGCAAGCTCCGAATTCTTGAGCAGGTTTTCCAGATGTCGAATCGCTTCTCGCTTCGTCATGGTTTCTTGCCACGCCTTCGGCGCTGCCAAGCCAGGGTGTTGGCTAGGGAGAGCTTTCGGAGATACTTCGGAGTGGATCGTGCACGCATGCGCCGCGACCATTCTTCGCGGCGGCGCGGATTGGCCCAGAAATGGCGCTGCGCAAGCACCATCCTGCGTCGGCGCCGGGGATTGGCCCAGACGCGGCGCATCGACCGCGAGCATTTTCTCCGCGTTTCGAGAGATGGTTTTTTCCCGGTATGCGCCTTGGAGAGCTTTCGGAGATATTTGGGAGTACATCGTGCACGCATGCGCCGCGACCATTCTTTGCGGCGCCGGGGATTGGCCCAGGCGCGGCGGCCCGCATGAGACATCCTGAGGCGCGTGTCCGCCGAATGATGCCACTTTCCTGTTTCTAGCTGATTCAGGAGTTTTCGGCCCTGCATTCGGTTCAGGCGTGAGATCCAATATCGTTCTCGATCATCGAGCTGATGTGCTGGGACGTATTCGAGGGCCGCGATAACAGGGGCGAGGCCGGATTTGAGCAATCTGCGCATCCAGCGGTAAACTGGCACATGCAGGCTTCTGGATTTCGAGCGCGCCTCTGCCAAGTGTCCCCAGAGCCGTTGGCGCGGCTGGATGGACTGTCCGACATAGCGAACGATTTCCGGCGCGCGTGGGTCTGCTAGGCCGTAGATGGAACCCAGTCTCATTCCCCGCGGGTGCGGATAGCGCCGGGCTTCGAACCGGCGCGCGGCCTGATGACCCGTTCCATCAGCATGCGCAGCCGCCACAGCTCCTTCGTCAATTCTGCGATGGCATCACGGACCTCGATTATGGCTGCGACATTTTTGGGGGTGCTCATCCGATTTCCCCCATTTCAGTCATTACGCGGGAATGGAGCCTTCGAGAGCGGGCGAGATCTTCCGCGCAGCGTTCGAGGATTTTCGCCAGGCCCACCACCGCCGCTCCATCGAGCGGGTGATTGCCCAGGCCGCTCGACCAATCGAGCAGGAAAGAGACGGAGGAGATAGCCCTCTCCAGGTCTGCACAGTTTTCCTGGTAGGTTGAATCCGGCGAATCCGGATCTGGATCGCGGGTATCGCGTCTGGGTGGGACCTGCGGGAATGAAAGCAGCCTCGCAGGCTGGACTTCATGGATTGCTTCCGATAGATTTTGCTGAGCCACGTTTCACCTCTGTTGTGAAATTTGGTTAGGGACGCGCCGATGCATAAACACCGGCGCGTCCCGCTTCCGTTATTTCGGCGTCTGCCAGCTCGTAAGAACTCCCTTCTGTAAGTACAGAGACGTTCCTGATTTGCTGTAGAGCCATTGTTCTGAGGCCACGCCGCTGACCTGCGTCTCGTTAATGCTGCTCGGTTTTCCCCAGGAGAGTCTTACCTGTTCGGCGTTCATGCCGAGCGTCACTCCGCCCGTGGCGACGTTCTCGCAAACTTCCGGTTGCCAATCCGGATGCTTCTGGCAGAGGATGCCTGCCTTGGTGGTTCGGTTCCCTTCGCGCCACTTCGCGGCGTCCCCGAAGCGCGCCGCGTACTCTGCACGCGCATCGAGCTCGTGCTGCACTCCGCGGTATGTTCCCACGCCTACTTGCAGAACGAACACAACGACAGGAATAGCCACGACAATGGCCACTACGTATCTGATTTTCATGGCGTCACTTCCTTCAATTCTTTTCGGAGAATTCCATCCGCTTGCATTTCTTGCAAATGATCGCGGTATCCTCCTCGGTTACTTCCTGCAGAGTCGTGGGTCCGTGCATCTTCCAGGAATTCCATCCTATGACGACGTGCTGTTCCAGGTAATAGGATTTGCCGACCTCCAGCGTCAGCTTCAAATGCGCCACGTTGGGTCCGGACTTCGAGCAAAAATCGTGCGTGCCAGGGTCGAGAGCAGCCACAAAATATGTGTCCATTTCATTCACTCCAATCCACACACGGTCGGCAGAAACTTTTACCTGTGACATGCCTCCTCCCTGGCGGGGACTGAGAACGTAGACCAGCGCCTTGCCTGCCGGGGGGTTCGCTTCAAGCGGCGACTGGCTCTCGACGCGCCAGGCAGAGTGCTTCACATCCGGCCCGCAAAGTTGGGCCCGCGCAACTGTGGCCGTCAGCATGGCCATCGCTGCGATTCCGAGAACGAACAGTGTCCTTCTCATGGCGTCACTTCCCTTTGGAACGCCCCAAGTATGCATCGACCGCTTTTCGAATCAGCGCGCTCATTGTCGCGCCAGTTTTCGCCGAACGTGCTTTGAGCTTGTCGTACTGTGCGTCGTGCAGGTTGATATTGGTGCGTTTCATATTTCGTGTATACACATATAGGGTGCATGATGTCAAGGCTTATTTTGCGTGGGGATTGCCGGGGAAGGGAAGCGGCGCTTAATCGTCCATTTTTACCCCGAGGCGTTCTTTCCATTTTAGAATCAGCATTAAGGCGAAGTGTTTAGGCGCAATTCCCAGATCTCCGGCGATGATGCTGCTGGTGCGTTCGAAGATGTCGAGCATGCATTGGACCGTGCGGTTGATCTCCTCCGCCTTTTTTTTATCGTTGACGGGCCAACTCGAACTCACTGTACAATCCTCCGCATCATGCTCAGTCGCGATTCGATTGAACGGATATCGCGCTCAGTTCCTGCAGCGCCGCCAGTGATTCCCGGGCTTCGCCGAATGCACCGGAGGGGATTCCCAACAGGATCCAAACGACCGCCGGCGGTGCGCGCAAGTCTATCTCTTCGAGCACGGCCGCGGTGTCGGATGTGAGCTCCTCGATGCGCTGCGCGTCGTAGCCAGTCAATTCCATTTCCGCGCCGCTCAGCTTCAACTCCTTCAATAGAAAGGAAAGCTTGGGGACGTCCACCGCTCCGTATTCCGCGTTCAGCGCCAGGTTCAGAAGCTTCGCGTCCTTCTCGGCCAGGTCAAGCCTCACGATCGGGATGCTGCCCAGGCCTGATTGAATGGCTGCCTTCACTCGCTGATGGCCGCCGATGATGTTATCTCCCTTCTTCTGCACCTGGACCGGATCGATGAATCCAAATTTCACAATCGAACGGCAGAGTAGCTTC
>JBGQGO010000295.1:0-6849 GCA_041497455.1 Blastocatellia bacterium
AGGTTGGGATTCTACTGGGCAGCTTCGGGCTGTTCTTCACGCTGTTCCTGCTCTTCTTGAGACTCTTCCCGGCGATCTCGATGAGCGAAGTGAAGGGGGTGCTCCATTATGCGCGACGATAAAGCGCAAGCGAACAGCAGGTACACGGCGGCGGTGTTCAGGCACGAAGAAGAGCTGTTCTCCGCGGTCTTGGAAGCTCGCGCATCGGGCTTTGAGATCCACGACGTGTACACGCCGTTTCCGGTGCACGGCATGGACCAGGCAGCAGGCTTGAAGCGCTCGCGGCTGACGTGGATCGCACTGATAGCGGGAGCGATCGGGTTGATGTTCGGGCTTGGACTTCAGGTGTGGACTTCGGCTTATGACTGGCCCTTGAACGTCGGAGGCAAGCCGTTCAATTCGTTTCCGCTGTTCATCCCGGTGACCTTTGAGTTGACGGTGTTGTTCTCAGGTCTGATCGCGATCGGCGTGTTGCTGGTGCGGAATCGCCTGTGGCTGTTCAGCAAGCGGTTGGTGTTCAGCCGCGTGACGGATGACCGTTTCGTGATCGTGTTGAAGCAGTCCGACGCGTCGTTTGATCAGCGACGAGCGATGAAGTTATTCGCGAAACACGGCGCGATCAAGGTGATTGAGGGAGATCAGTTTGTTTAGTGGGGACAGGCCGCGTGAAAACCGTAGTGCTGTGGCGTTGTCGAAGTTGTGATGTTGTCGAAGCTGTATGGCAGACGCAGCCGCGTCACTCCGTAGGAGTGACATGTCTATAGAAGCAGTAAGGGCGTGCGGCCTCACTCCGTAGGAGTGACCTGTTTTTAGGGGCCACACGCAACATGCGATGCGGTACGTCTGCATAGAGAACTGTGTTGACGCTAACACATAGGTAACTCCTACGGAGTTAACGCGTCCGAGCCGGCTGGTTTCTATAGACATGTAACTCCTACGGAGTTGCGGAATCTCGTGAGGGGACTGGTTCATATGAGAAACAAAGCCTCATGGTTAGGTGTGATTCTACTGCCGGTCATCGTGCTCGGTGCATTACTTCTGATGAACCGCAACGATGCGGCGAGGAATCTCGAGTGGCCGACGCAGATGCAGTACTCGCCGGCGTATCTTTCTCAAACGCCCAATCCTGTTTTGCCGAACGGAATGACGCAGCAGATGCCCGTAGCCGGCACGATACCCCGAGGCTATCAGCCGTTTCATTACGGCTCAGCTCCTGAGGAAGCGATTCGCGCGGGCAACGAACTGAAGAATCCGTTTCAACCGACCGAGGACAACCTGGCTCGCGGGCAGCAGGTGTTCAACAACTACTGCGCAGTGTGTCACGGAGCGACAGGCGCTGGAGACGGACCGCTTATTCCGAAGTATCCGAACCCGCCGGCTTACAACACCGACAAATCGAAAGCGCTAGCGGATGGGAATATGTTTCACGTCATCACGGCGGGGCGTAAGGACATGCCGGCGCACGCGCCGCTGGTGTCATTCGACGACCGCTGGAAGGTGATTCTGTACATTCGCAAGCTGCAAGGGAAGTAACGGAGAGTCTGGATTATGCCCTACAGGCCGCTCATATCAGATCGGGAGAAAAAGACGCTGATCGCTCTCGGCGCGGTTGGCGTGCTGGGCTTTGGCGCTGGACTGGCATTCAACAGCGCGCGCCTGTGGCCGAGCTTTCTTCTGAACTCAGTTTTCTTTTTGACGCTCGCGCTTGGGGCGGCGGTCTTCGTCAGCATCCATCACGTTTCAAACGCCGGCTGGAGCACTGCGCTCCGGCGAGTCCCCGAAGCGATGATGACCTATGTGCCAGTCGGCGCTGTAGCGATGCTCCTGGTCTTCTTCGGCCGGCACTCGATCTACCCATGGTCGCACGGCATCGCGCCTACGACCGACGCGATGAGGATGAAGGGGGCGTTTCTGAACACGCCGTTCTTCTTCGCGCGAATGGCAGTCGTGTTGGCGATCTGGTGCGTGTTCGGCTACTTGCTGTGGCGGCAGTCGCGGCTCCAGGACGACGATGGCCTGCTCGAACACACCCACAAGAGCAAGAGATACTCGGCAATATTTCTCGCG
Source organism: Blastocatellia bacterium (assembly GCA_041497455.1). Classification (GTDB taxonomy): domain Bacteria; phylum Acidobacteriota; class Blastocatellia; order UBA7656; family UBA7656; genus Onstottus_A. The sequence goes on from JBGQGO010000295.1 coordinate 2,068, forward strand.
CTCTTTGCGATCACTTTCTCGCTTGCAAGCTTTGATTGGTTGATGTCAATCGAGCCTGAATTCTACAGCACGATTTTCGCCTTCTACTGTTTCTCCGGTCTGTTCGTGAGTTCCATCGCTGCAGTTGCGTTGCTGGTGATCCTGCTCCGCAGGCGCGGGTTTCTCGCCCAGATCAATGAAGATCACCTGCACAACCTCGGCAAGATGATCTTCGGCTTCTCGACATTCTGGGCGTACATTTGGATATGCCAGTACCTGCTGATCTACTACGCGAACCTGCCCGAGGAAACGGTCTTCTACCTTCGCCAGACATCGACGCCGGGATGGAAGGCGCTGTTTCTGATCAATCTGCTTGTGAACTGGCTGATCCCGTTTGTGCTGTTGATCTCTCGCAAGGCGAAACGAAGCGACGGGCTGCTGCTCGCCGCCTGCGTAGTCATTCTGTTCGGCCACTGGCTTGATCTGTACCTGACAATTTTTCCAGCGCTCGGTCTCTCATCGATGATCGGGGTCGTGGATCTGGCTCTGGTAGCCGGTTTCGCGGCGCTGTTTCTTCTGACCTTCGCGACAGCCCTCGGCAGCGTTGCGCTCGTGCCGCTCCACGATCCTTACCTGGCCGAGAGCTTGACGCTTCATTCCTTCGAAGCGCCTGAAGAAGAAGGAATGCTTCGCGACAAGCACGCGAACCGCGCGCTGCTGCTGTCGACCGTCGCATTCGCGATCAGCTTTTCGGTGTGGGGGCTGGTCGGTTCGCTCGCGCCGAAGTTTCGCGAGATGTATCACCTGTCGGCGTGGCAGACTTCTTTGCTGATCGCGGTACCCGTGCTGCTCGGCTCGGTCGGACGCATACCGATGGGAATCCTGGCTGACAAGTTCGGCGGGCGAATCGTGTTCGGGCTGCTGCTCTGCTTTTGCGTGATTCCGGCCGTGGGCGTCAGTTGGACCGGATCGTACAACTCGCTGATCGGGTGGGGACTCTTGATCGGATTCGCGGGCACCAGTTTCTCAGTAGGCGTGGCGTTCACGTCGAAGTGGTTTCCAGCAAAGTATCAGGGCACCGCGCTTGGAATCTACGGCATGGGGAACATCGGACAATCCATCGCGGTGTTCGGCGCGCCTGCGATCGTCGCCGCAACCGGGGACTGGCGCGTCCCGTTCTGGATCTACGGCGCGGTCGCTGGAGTCTTCGGGCTGGTATTTCTCTTGTTAGCTCGCAACGCTCCGGTTAAAGCGCAGCCGAAAAAAGTAAGCGAGTATCTGGTCATCTTTCAGCGCGAGCCCATCGCGTGGGTGCTCTCGCTTTTTTACTTTCTAACGTTCGGCGGATTCGTCGCGCTGAGCATCTACCTGCCGACGCTTCTCAAGGACATCTTCTCACTGAGCCCCACGGATGCGGGTGCACGAGTCGCAGGCTTCGTGATCGTAGCGACTGGAATGCGCCCGGTTGGTGGTTGGCTCGCTGATCGGTTCGGCGGCTCGCAAGTTCTCGCGCTGGTTCTTGGACTGATCGCGATCCTTGCGATTGGGCTGACGTCAACGAGCATGGCTCTCTTCACGATCGGCGCTTTAGGCACGGCGGCGCTGTTGGGGCTTGGCAACGGCGCAGTGTTCAAGCTCGTGCCCGAGTATTTTCCGCGTGAGACCGGCACAGTCACTGGATTGGTAGGAGCTGCGGGCGGGCTTGGTGGTTTCTTCCCGCCGCTGGTGCTCGGTGTGATTCGAGGTCAGACAGGCTCATACACTCTCGGTTTTGTTTTTCTCGCCGGCTTTGCGCTGGTCTGCTTCGCGGCGAACTACCTTGTCTTCTTGCGCCGGAAAGAGGAGCGCGAAACCGCGACGGCAAGCTAGGGAGATACTTACCGCGCCACCGTCTCCAGAACCTCACCTTCCTCAATATCTTGGAACTGATTAATTCGAACGTCTCCCTCCGGGAAGTGCGCGATGATTTTCAGCTCGCCACCCATTGCTTCGATGTACTTGCGTAGAGTGCTGACGTACATGTCAGCACGCCGCTCCAGTTTGGAGATTGCCGGCTGTTCGAGATTAAGCTGTTCGGCCAGGTTGCCCTGAGTTAAATCGCGCGCGCTTCGTAGCTCGTGCAGAGCCATATCCTTCATCATGAGCGCGGTTTTATCGCGAGAGCGCGTTTGGGCGTCCGGCGCCATGCGGCCCCTAAGAGTTTTGAATGACTTAGCCATCGCTTGATTCCTCCTTCTCGACTGCTACCAAGGTCTTATCGAACTTGTAAGCGCGCCTGGCAAGCCGGTAAGCCAGGTCGTGAGCCATTTCTTCGGCGTCCGCCACATCGACGATGCCGCGCACGACTAACCCCGCAATCCAATCCGCATCCACTCGGCGCGCCAGATCGTGCCGCGCGGCGATTGACGGGAACGCTCGGGTGTCGTCGTTGAACCCCACTGTGTTGTAGAGTCCCGCCGTCTCCATCACCAGGTCGCGATAGCGCCGCATTCCGTTGAAACTGTCGTTGAACCACCACGGCGGTCCGAGCTTGACTGCCGGGTAGTGACCGGCCAACGGCGCAAGCTCTCGCCCGTAGGTTGATTCGTCGAGCGTGAACAGGATTAGCGTCAGCCGCGGATCGTTCCCGTACTTGTTTAGCAGCGGTGATAGGTTGCGCGTGAACTCGTGAGGAATCGGGATGTCCGCGCCTTTGTCGGCGCCGAAGCGCTCGAAGATCGCGCGGTTGTGATTACGATACGATCCAACGTGAAGCTGCATCACCAGACCATCCTCGCTGCTCATCCGAGCGCTTTCCATCAGAAGGTGCCCGGTGAATCGCGTCGCGTCGTCTTCGCTCGCGGTTCCGTCGAGCGCACGGCGCAGGATTCGTTCGGACTCCGGCTCGGACAACTCGGCGGTGTAGGGAGTCAGCGCGGCGTGGTCGGTTGCTGTAGCTCCCATCTCCTTGAAGTAAGCGCGCCGCTGCTCTAAAGCCTGGATCAATCGGCTAACGCTGTTTATCTCGAAGCCGCACACGCCCGCGAGGCGGTTGATCTGCTCGCGCCAGTCCGGTCTGTCGATGTTGACGACGCCGTCCGGGCGAAACGTTGGAACCACGCGGCCCTTCCAGCCAGATTCGCGAATCGCGCGGTGATGCTCGAGAGAGTCGGTTGCGGCATCGGTCGTCGCCAGCACTTCGATGTTGAACCGCTCGAACAAGCTGCGCGGCCGGAATTCGGATTTCGCGAGCTGCGCGGCGATGTGCTCGTAGATTGATTGCGCCGACTCGCCGTTGAGCTTCTCTTCTACGCCGAACACTGAGTGAAGCTCTTGAGTGAGCCACATGCCCGTAGGCGTGCCGCGAAACAGATGGAAGTTGTCACCGAAGATTTGCCAGATGCGGCGGTGATCGGTTTCGACTTTAGCTCCGTCGATCGCCGGTATGCCCAACCGCTCGAGGCTTATGCCTTGCGAATAAAGCATCCTAAAAATGTAATGATCCGGGATCAAAAACAGATCCGCCGGCGTGCCGAGATTGAAATCGGGATCGGCAAACGTTCGCGGATCGACGTGGCCGTGGGGACAGACTACCGGCAGGTGCGCTATCGAAATGTACAGCGCCCGCGCGATTTCTCTTTGTTGCGGATCTGGGCCGAAGTAGCGATCCGAATGCAACGTGCTTCTTGAAGGTTTCACCATCAGAGGATCCTCGTAGGTTGATCTGTAGGTCACCAACTATGCATCGTGCCATCGAGCTTTCGGTTCACCGGGAGATAGGCCCGTTGATACGGATACTCGGCCGCAAGCTCCTCGTTGATATCGACTCCCAATCCCGGCGCGTCGCCGGGGTGCATCATCCCGTCCTCGAAAGTGTAATGGTGAGGAAAGACACGATCGGTCTCTTCAGAGTGCCGCATATACTCCTGAATACCGAAGTTGTGCACGCTGAGATCGAAGTGCAGCGCGGCGGCCATGCACACCGGACTCAAATCGGTCGCTCCGTGCGAACCAGTAAGCACGTGATACAACTCCGCAAGGCTTGCGATCTTGCGCAAGTGGCTGATGCCTCCCGCGTGCACCACCGCCGTGCGTACGTAGTCTATGAGCTGCTCACGAATGAGCTGATGACAATCGAAGATGGTGTTGAACACCTCGCCAACCGCTAACGGAGTCGTTGTGTGCTGGCGAATAAGTCGAAAGCCTTCCTGCATCTCAGCCGGGACCGGGTCTTCCAACCAGAACAGATGATACGGCTCGAGGCTCTTGCCCAACCGCGCTGCCTGAATTGGAGTCAGGCGATGATGGACATCGTGCAGCAGGTGTAGGCTTGGACCGAACTCAGCGCGCAAGCGTTTGAACAGCTCGGGCACTGAATTCATGTAGAGTTCGCTGCTCCAGACATTCTCCGGAGGCAAGCCTTTCTCCGCCGGTTCGTAATACATTTGACCACGCCCGACTCCGTACGTGCCCGGTAGCCCGGGCACGCCACACTGAGCGCGAACCGCCTTGTACCCCAGGTCCAGATATCGCGACACCGCAGTGACAGTCTCATCGATGTCATCTCCGTTCGCGTGGCCATATACGAGAACCGCTTCGCGTGACGCACCTCCAAGAAGCTGATACACCGGCGTGTTGAGAGCCTTGCCCTTGATGTCCCAGAGCGCCGTGTCGACCGCGCCTATTGCTGCCATCGTGACTGGGCCGCGCCGCCAATAAGCGCCCTTGTACAGGTATTGCCAGGTGTCTTCTATTCGGCGCGCATCGCGGCCGATCAGCAGTGGAACAAGATAGTCTTTCAGATAACTGACTACGGCCAGCTCG
>JBGQGO010000296.1:0-6842 GCA_041497455.1 Blastocatellia bacterium
AGCTTGCGTCGAAACTCGGTCATCAGCGGCGACGCCAGCACGTGGCCGGTGCAGGCTTTGACGTCCATGCCCAGGTGCTCCCAGACTTCTTCCGAGAGAAACCGGTCGCGCATCAGGTAGCAGGCTTCCACCGCGAACTCCTCTCGTTCGTCACGTTCTTTCTCGGTGAGCTGAGGGTAATAATCACGCAAGGCGATCCGGCCAAACGCCACGTGACGCGCTTCGTCCTGCATCACGTAAGCGTTGATCGCTCGCCCAAGCGGCTCTGTCGCCATGTCGCGTATGAGGTTGAACGCCGCAAGCGCGAGCCCTTCGATGATCACCTGCATCGCCAGATAAGTGACATCCCACCGAGTGTCACTAATGCCCTGATCGAGTAGCGTTTTCAGCGGGGGGCTGATCGGATAAGCCATTTGCAGCTTCTCGTGAAGATACCGCGAATAGACTTCAACGTGGCGAGCTTCGTCCATGACCTGAGTAGCCGCGTAGAATTTCGAATCGATGTCCGGAACGGTCTGGACAATCTTCGCCGTGCAGATCAACGCTCCCTGTTCACCGTGCATGAACTGGGAGAACCGCCACGCTTCATAGTGGTGTTTTACAATACCCTTCTCCTTGCGATCCATCTTGGCCCAGATGTCCGAACCCGACAGCGGTGAGTACTCATCCGGGAAGCCAAGCGGATCGTCAAAATCCAGCTCCGCCGTCCAGTCGATGCGCGTGTTCGAGTTCCACTGGTTGTTCTTGCCTTTTTCATAAAGGGTCAAGAGTTTGTCGCGGCCCTCGTCGTACTCCCAATTGAAGATTGTCTCCGCGCCATAGCCGGGAATATGCCACTGCGTTTGTTCGACTGGAAGAGTGTAAACACGCGTACTCATGAAATAACCTCCGTGATGGTTGTAATGGCGGTTAAGCCTCGCGACTTGCCGCGAGTGCCGACGATTATTGCCGGCTTAGTTAGCTGGCGCTTCAACAGCGGCTCCAATTCGAATCGAATCACCTCAAGCTAGCCGCGAGCTTGCGCTCGATTCGCGGAGGCAACTCGATTATCTCGAACCCGGCCGCAGCGTAGAGGTAGTCTTCGCCGGATTCATCGACGATTCGAAGGTATCCCTTGGGGTCGTTGGCTTCCGGGGGAGCCACCTTATAGAGCTTGCGAAGCTCCAACGCTGCTTCGTAGCCTTCATTGTCCAGGCAAATTGCGAAAGTCATGAGATGAATCTCAGTTCAGTAGCTTCTTGATCTTTATTTCTTTCTTACCTATGCCGTGCGCCTCGTACCAATGCAATTGGGCGAAACGAACTTCGCCGGTGAGCAACTCGACGTGTGCCGAGCCTTTCACCTTGCGCCAACGGCGCCCACCGTAACGCCGCCTCAGTCGAGCAAGCTCTTTTATGCTACCAGAGACGGCCATGTTTTCAATGACCGTTATCGAAGAAACGATTCGTCGAAACTGAATCATGGAACGGCGACAAAGACCACGGCGCTAAGATGTTCCCGATTTTTAAATCACCGCCCTGCCGAATCACTCGGCAGCGCGAACACGATGATCGTTGCCGAACCCGGCGGCACTGCCCAGAACCCGTTGGCTGCGCCTGACGCGACCGCGACGTACTGCTTGCCGTTGATCGCGTACGTAATCACTCCGCCGTTCATCCGTCCGCCTGTGTTGAACCGGTAAAGCACCTCGCCGGTCTTCGCGTCGAGCGCCATAAAGTCGCCCAGCAACTCGCCGGTGAAAATCAGATTCGCAGAGGTAGTCGTAACAGCCGCGAGCATCGGCCTCGGAGATTCGTATTTCCATCGAACCGCGCCGGTCGAGGCATCGACAGCGGTCAGCCAACCATGTGATTTGGCGGGTGGCTCGGCGCGAGAGGAACCGCCCATGTAGAACTGGCCTTCAACGTAACGGGCGTCAGCGGCCTTCGCGAACGTACCGCACCAATCGACCGCATTAACGTAAAGCATGTTCGTGCCAGGATTGAACGCCGGACCGTTCCACAGCACACCGCCCAGCACGCCTGGACATGTCGGCACTCCTTCGCGGGTCAGCGGAACATCGGTGTTCTTGCGCGTGGTCACCGGCACTTCGTAAACCTGCTCGTGCGTTTCACGATCGAGCACGTGTAACAACCCATCCTTGCCCGCAGTCGCGACGAGCTTGCGGGTCTTGCCCGCTATAGTCGTCGAGAAAAGCGGGCTTACCTGCGTAGTGTCCCAATCGTGTTCGTCGTGAGGAACGAGCTGATAGAACCAGTTCAGTTTACCCGTGCGCGCATCGAGGGCGAGCATCGAACACGTGTACAGGTTCTTACCCGGGCGAGCTTCGCCGAAGAAGTCCGGCGCGGGATTGGCGACCGGCACATACACTATTCCCTTTTCCGAATCGAGTGAAAGCGGCGCCCAAACCGCGCCGCCGCCTTTTAGCTTGGCGTCTGCTTTCGCCCATGTTTCCGAGCCAGGTTCGCCATCATCGGGTACCGTGTTGAATCGCCATACGGGTTCGCCGTTTGACAACTTGAAAGCGCCTACCCAGCCCTTCACTCCGAGCTCGCTTCCGGCCGGACCGATGATGATCAGATCCTCGAAGACCACGGGCGCCATCGTGAATCCGCCTTCGCGCTGCGTCATGTCCACCAACGCGCGATCCCACACGATCCTGCCGGTTGCGGCGTCCATCGCTACGAGGTACCCGTCGTGAGTGCCTCGAATCACCATCCCGTCTTTGATCGCAACGCCGCGATTCAACCGCCAGCCTTCTTTGCCTTTTGGCTTGCGGTCGTTGCGCCATTTCACCTTCAGCGTCGCCGCGTCCAGCGCGATCGTCGAGTCGTTAACGGTGATGTACATCAGCCCGCCCGACACGACAGGGTTCGTGTGAAAGGGGTTTGTGTCGACGGCCTGATACATGGCAACGGGTCTGAGTGACGCGGCGTTCTGACGATTGATCTGCTTGAGGTCGACGAATCGCTGACCTCCGTAGTCGTGATTGGACATCAGCCAATCGGTCGTGCTGGCCGCCGCGGTCAACTCTGTTTGAGTGGGCTTGCCATTTACGGGGCGAGCGGCACTGCTGACCGGTTCCGCTGACGTTACCTCCACCTTGGTCGCGATTTCCGGTCTTCCCGCGCCGCTCTGAGTAGAAATCGTTGTGGCTTTGAGCGAAGCCGAGTTTGCCGCCAGCGCCTTGCTGCCGGCTCGGTAGCCGTTGCTTTGAAGCATGAATGCGACGATGTCGATGTACTGCTGGTTGGTGAGACTGTCGGGTGCGCCGTAGGGCATCTGCGTGCGGGTGACAAAATACAGATCATCCACCGTGTGTTTGCCATCCGCCCACTTGCTCATGAATCGCGGACCGGCCAGCGGCGTGGATGTCGTCCCTTCGAGACTCGGCCCGTGGCACGATGCGCAACTCTTTGCGTAAAGGGCGCCGCCCCTCGCAGCTTGAGTCGCGGTGAATAGGCCCTCGGTTTGCGCCACGCCCGCCGATGAAACGTCGCCCGACCAAAACACAGCGTGGCAAAGCAAGAAGCCGAACACGGCTATTGAAAGGACGATGCGATAGTTCAAAGCAACGGCGGGAATCTTCATCAGACACCTCCAGCACTCGTTGGTGCAGCCTCAGCGTCCGTACAGCCGCACTCGCGGCCGCCTCGATCCATAATTCGCGCGTTCGTACCAAATCTCGACGCTCTCGATAGCGCGGTCTCCGCTTCTGAGGTCAACGGCATTGATTCATTTCCCTTCCGGACCAAACTTGCGCGGAACTATACTATCGGCGTCGTTCATCGGGCAAGCAGTTCAGTTTCGGACTCGAACTTGCGACAAACGAAGAACTGTTAGACAGTAACAGCGCTGGATGATCGTGCCTATTATGCGTTCCGCTTCGAAGCAGCGATATCTATCACTGATAGCCTTCGGGCTCTGGCTGGGGCTGGCAGTTGCCGGCCTCTTTCGCGGAGCGGCACCGGTCGCCGCCCAAAGCAAGGACAACTGCAGCGACTGCCATAGCCGGCTGAAGGACAAGGCGGGTCAGGTCGTTGCAATCTATCAAACCAGCACGCACGGCCGGATGAGCGTAGGCTGCGACGGTTGCCACGGCGGCGATTCGTCACAGTCGGACAAGAGCAAAGCTCACGCGGGTCATTTCATTGCTAGACCGGATACGAGCGCGACGCTCGAGATGTGCGGCGCATGTCATCGCCAGCCGCTCGAGTTTTTCAAGAATAGCCGTCACCTCGCGGCTCGGCCTAACGCAGGGCGGCTCGACTGCGCCGAATGTCACGGCGTGCACGGCATTGGCGCGGCTTCGGAGACGTTCCGCTGGCCGCAGTTCTGCGCCGGCTGTCACGGCCTGGAATACTTGCCGCAGTTGCCGCGTGCGTTTCAAGAGATGCTTACTCTTGCCGATGATCTTCGCGAGGGCATTCATCGATTGGAAGTGAACGGCCGCGCGCCGGCAGAAGAATTGATCGAGCGCCGCAAAGGGATTCGCCATATGATCTCTGAGCTGGTGCACCAGACTGATACAAAGGTTGGAGTCGAACGGATACCCCGCATTTTGGAATTAGGCGAGACCTTGAGGCAACAGATCGCGTCGGTAGAGAAACGGTAGCAATGTCTTTTCTTTGCGATGCCGGCGGCAACTCAGGCGGGGCGCATCACACGCTCGAGTATTGGCCCGAAGAGTCGTAGTCCGATCGTTGTAGCGGGTTTGCGTGAATCTCCGCAGGGCATCCCTCGGAGCTTTCAGGCGGCTTCGGGCGGGCGTAGCATCTCGGCGTGCCCGAGCGATTCCGTAAGTTTACCCACCGTGTTGTTCACTCCATTGTGAATTCACTTCATTAGCTGCTTCAGGATTTGAGCGATTTGATTGCGATAGTTCTGAATATCTGGTCTGCGCAAGTACCCTTCGTAGGCTTCCTTGCCCCATTTCTGCTCGAGACCCGTACACAAGCTGTCAGCTTGTGACGCGTAGTCCCGCGCTGCGGATTTGTTTCCCGCTAATTCGCTCGCGCGCGCGGCGATTAGTAAAGCGCGCCATTGTGAGTCCTGCTGTCCAGATTGCGCAAGCATTTTTTGCGCCTCCAATGCATTTTCCAGAGCGCCTTTCGTGTCGTTCCCGATCAGTAATACCTCGGCGAGCGCCAGCAGCGCGCTGGAGATCAGTTGTGGTGCGTTCACTTTTTTCGCCATGGCCACGGCCTCTTCGCACAACTTTCTGCCCACTTGAGGCGGGCCCGAAAAGGCTTCCGCACGGCCTATGCAGTACTTTGCTTGAAGCGTCACGTCCGGAAACTGCGAAGCAGACACGTCCAGGGCAAGTTGAGCATTCTTTTTAGCTTCGGGGTAGTTACGCTCGCTCAAAGCCATCTGTGCCCGGCTCAGGTGTACCCAGGCCAGCGCCGCCTTGTAGTTCGCCCCAGGCTGGTTGGCGATCTCAAAAGCCTTATCGAGCGCCGCGCGCGCCTCCGGATATTTCCCCAATTGCCAGAGAAAGTTGCCGCGATTCATATGATCAAAACCGAGCTGGACTTTCGCACCTTGCGCCTCATCAATTTTGACCTTCTCGTCCAGATGGCTAAGCGCCTCGGGATACATTTCCTGACCGAAGCCTCGCAGCAGGGCCAGGTTCATGTGTGAATCACCCAGGCTTGCCTGATCGCCCGAGTCCCGGGAAAGTTGGAGTTGCTCCTCAAAGTACTTGAGGGCGGTCGCGTCCTCGCCTTTGTCCTGATAGGCGCGTCCCAGCACGGTCAACGCAATCGAAGTCTCTTTGCGGTAGCCTCCGGGTTTGTAGAACTTCAGTGCTTCCTCAAGCTGGGATATGGCTTCGTCGTTGTTACCCAATTGCTGGTTCAACCTGCCCAGAGACAAAATAGCCCTCACTTCACTGCTCCGCGCTTTATCCTGTCGGGCTAGATCGAGCGCTTGTCTGAAGTACTTACCGGTTTCGTCAAAGTCTCCTCGACTCATCAGCGCCAAACCAAGATCTATCAAACCCTGGGTCGCAATGTTCTTGATGTTGCTTGTCTGTGCGACGCGTATCGCCTCGGCCGCCAACTCCTTGGCTCGGTCGATGTTTCCTTCGCTGCGTGAGACGAGGCTCAATTGCAACTGGGTCCTCACCAACTGGTACTTGTTGTCGACGTTCTTCAAGACCTCAAGCACTTGTTCCAACTGTGCCCTGGCTTCAGCAAGTTTCCCGTTACGGGCGAGCAGCGCGCCACGCTGGTAAAGCACTTCGACCCGTCCTTCGTCATTTGACATGGTCTGATAGAGCTTCTCAGCTTCTTTGAATGCGATGTCTGCATTAGCTGAATCCTGGCGTCGACTGTAAAGGACTGCAAGGCGCAGGAATCCGGCCGGCGATTGCGGGTCGCGTTTGGTTGCTTCCAGGTAGGACTCTATCGCTTTGTCCGGGTTCTCGTTCTTTTCATAAGCGCGACCGAGGTCAACATAAGCGTTCGCCTTGTCACTGCTTGCCGCCTGATCGAAGATCTTTTGGTAGTAACCGACAGCGGCGGCAAAATCCCTTCTTACGGTTGCCGCGACCGCGTCCAAATAGGCCGCATCCGCGCTCGCCAACGCGGAGCTATCTGGCGCCAGCGACATGGCGCGCAGCACTTCCTCCTGTGCCTTTTCCGTGCTGTTTATTTCAAGATAAGTCTCGGCCAACCGAGCATGCGAGAGCGCGTACTGATCGTCTAATTCGATTGACCGCTCTAGCCTCTTGCTCGCCTGATAGTAGGTGCCCGCGCGCATTGCGACTATGCCCTGATCGTACCAGGTTTTAGCTTCAGGTGAGGGTTGGTGCAAAGGCGGATGCCAGATACGCAGAG
>JBGQGO010000297.1:0-6840 GCA_041497455.1 Blastocatellia bacterium
GAAGAGCTGGCGAAGATCTCGGTCAAGAATCACTCCAACGGCGCGCGCAACAAGAAGGCTCACTTTCAAAAAGAGATCACTCTCGAACAAGCGATGAAAGCGCCGATGATCGCTTCGCCGCTCGGACTGTTGGATTGCTGCCCGACTACTGATGGGGCTGCGGCGGCGATCATTACACGAACGGAGCTAGCGCCGAAGTTCAACAAGGACTTTGTGACGATCAAAGCGATGGGGCTCGCGGTCGGGCCGGGCACTGGAAGGATGGACCCGGACTTTGACTTCACCAGTTTTCGTGAAACGAAGATGGCGGCGAAACAGGTCTACGATCAACTGGGCATCAAGGACCCGCGCAAAGAAGTCAGCATGGCCGAGGTACACGATTGCTTCTCCATCACCGAGCTGATCATCTACGAAGACCTGGGTTTCTCTGAGCCGGGAAAAGCGAAGATCGACATCGATTCAGGCGCGTTCACGTTGAAGGGCGACTTGCCGATCAACACCGACGGCGGTCTGAAGTCATTCGGCCACCCGATCGGCGCGAGCGGCTTGCGGATGCTCTACGAGATTTACACTCAGCTTCAGGGTCGAGCAGGCGAGCGGCAGGTGAAGGATATGAAGCTGGGGCTTGCCCATAATCTCGGTGGAAATCCCGGGTCGTTTACGTGTTCGATAATTGCGTTGGGACACGGGTAGAATAAAGCGAGCAGAGGACAAGATTATGGATATCCGAATCAGCATACGGCCCGAGATGCAGGACAAGCTTCAACAGCGCGCATTGGATTGCGGGCAGGACGTCACGGAGTACGTCGAGAGGTTGATCGAGAAGGACCTCACCAAGACCATGAGTCTTCGCGACTTGTATGCGCCTGTTCGTCGCCAAATTGAACAAAGCGGAATATCGGAGGATGAGTTGGACGCTTTGATTGAAAAGGCGCGCGCGGAGGCCTACGAGGAAAGAAAGAGGAAGGCCGGTGAACGATGAGCGGGGTCGCGTGCGCGTGGTGTACGACTGCGTGGTGTTCCTACAAGGGTTGATTAAGGAGAGCGGTCCGGGCGCCGAGTGTCTTGAGTTGTTTGAAGACGGGATCATCGAGCTATTCATAAGCGAGGGCGTACTCAACGAAATCGGTGACGTTCTGACGCGTCCAGATCTACAACATAAGTTTCCATTGTTAACACAGGAAAGAGCTGAGGAGCTCTTGGGAGGTTTGAGGGAGAGAGCTACCTTTCTCGAATCTGTTCCCGCCGAGTTCAGCTACGATCGCGATCCGAAGGACGAGATGTACGTCAATCTTGCGCTGGCAGCCGGCGCGGCCTACTTGGTCAGCCGCGACAATGACCTTCTCGACCTGATGAGAGAGACGGATGCTGGGAATGATTTTCGGCGAAGATTCCCGAGCCTGATGATTCTCAATCCTGTTGCCTTTCTCCGCGAGATGCAGAGCAAAGGCAAAAGAGCGCGACGATGAGTGAGTTTGGGAAGCCGTAGCGACCCGTCATACGGACGACGTGAAAGGTTACGAATCTCGGGCTTCCGCATAAGCTCGGTGGGATCCCGGATCACTCACTTGCTCGATCATCGCGCTCGAGCACGCCTAGGGGCGCACCGACCGCAGGCTATGCTTAAAGACTACCTAAAGAGCTTTCTGTCCACTGCGATCGGTCTGCTTTTTTCTTTCGTTGGTGTGGGAGTGATAGCTGTCATCTTTACCGAGGGTAAAGCCCTGCAATACTTCGCACACCTTCCAGTTCTAATAACCACGATAGTTGTTTTTCTAGTGATTGTCTCTTACGTCACACACAGAAACGTGGATCATCTCGGTCACCTCCCCTTCGATCAGCAATACGACAAGGCCAAAATTGTTAGGCCTGGAGAATTCTATTGTAGTACTGTGAAAGAAGCCGAAGGCGCCGGTTTCAGAAGGGCACTGCGATGGCGCGGGATCATGGGGCAACAAGAAAAAGGACACGCAGCGCCTGGGTAGCGTCCTGCAAGAAGTCTTGAAGGCGTGCTAAGATTGCGACTCCTCAGGAGGCGCAGATGGCTTACCAACTCAGCGAAGAAGAACAACTCATACTCGCCACCGTCAAGAAGTTTCTCGACAAAGAAGTCGCGCCGGTCGCGTCCGAGCTCGAACACGCCAACGAATATCCGACCGAGATTGTCGAAGGGATGAAGACGCTCGGTTTGTTTGGCGCCAACATCCCCGAGCAGTATGGCGGGTTGGAGTTGAGCTACACCGTGTTCGCGATGATCTTCGAAGAGATCTCGCGAGTGTGGATGGGACTAGCGGGAATCCTGGGCACTCATTGTGTGCTGGCCGATGTGATCTCGCGATTCGGCACCGAAGATCAAAAGCGCAAGTTCCTTCCGATCATGGTCACCGGCGAGAAGCGCGGGGCTATCTGCCTGTCCGAGCCGCACGCGGGAACCGACCTTCAAGCGATCAAAACCACCGCTGAGCGGCGAGGCGATTATTACTACATCAACGGCTCGAAGATGTGGATCACCAACGGCCGCCGCGCGGAGATCATGCTGCTGCTCACGAAGACCGACAAGAACGCGAAGCCTGCGTACGCGGGGATGAGCGCGTTCATCGCTGAGAAGGGCGAGCCGGGGCTGACCGTGAGCCGGGACATCGATAAGCTCGGATACAAGAGCCTTGAAACATGCGAGCTGTTGTTTGAGAACTTCCGTGTGCCTGCTGAAAACCTGATCGGCGGCCGCGAAGGCGAAGGCTTCAAGCATGTGATGACCGGCCTCGAGAGCGAGCGAATTAATGTCGCGGCTCGAGGATTGGGAATCGCGCGAGCGTCATTCGAAGAAGCGATCAAGTACTCCCAGCAGCGGCACACGTTCGGCAAACCCATCTGCGAGCACCAGGCGATTCAACTAAAGCTTGCCGACATGGCTACGAAGATCGAAGCTTCGCGATTGCTTGTCTACGCCGCGGCTGAAAAGAAAGACCGCGGCGAGCGCTGCGACCTCGAAGCCGGAATGGCGAAGCTGTTCGCGACGGAGACCGCTCAGGAGTGCGCGCTCGAAGCGATGCGAATCTTCGGCGGCAACGGCTACGCGAAAGACTTTCCGGTTGAGCGGTACTATCGAGACGCGCCGCTGCTGATCATCGGCGGCGGAACGAACGAGCTACAACGGCTGGTGATAGCGCGGGGGTTGTTGAAGAAGTATTCGATCAATGATTCTTAGAAACCTCATCCTACTTTTCGACAAGAATCGTAACGCGGCGCGCCGCAACCCACTCCGTCAGGAAAGCCGCTTCTGAAAGGACTAGCTCGCCTCGCCAAGGATCCCTTATCTCTACAGAATTCTCGCCAATCTCCACTACGACGACTGCGTGTTTCTGTAGCGGCCTATCAGGCGCCAATTGCGCTTTTACATAGATGATCGGGTAAAGCCCCCGCTCCAGTTCCGATTTCAACTCATCGAAAGTAGGACTGGCTATCGTTGTATTAACAAAACCCAATGACTGCGCTGCAGCCTTAAGTTTGAAAGGGTGAGGGTCCGTCCCTCCTGACAGAAAAACTGAGTCATAGGTGCAATCAGACAACTCTCTCAATTCTTGTTCGGTCTTAGCGACCCCGAAGGATGCTAGCACCATTCTCAAGCAGGCTGGCGCGCAGGAGTATGGTGTCTCCTGTTTGTGGAAGGGAGGCTTATCCGGCATGAAGGATTGTCTCAGCAAGAGCCTTTGCTTTGCTGTGCAGTTCTTCGATTGAAGTGTGACTAAGGATCACTCCGGTCTTCTTATGGATCAGCAAATCTCCAACGTGCCCGCCTTCACCGTTTGCATACACCAACCAAATAGGTACGCGCCAATGGCCGGTAGATTGATCGATCTCTGGCTCCTGCGGGCAATAGCGATCCGGTAAGTTACTATAGAATGTCCAGCCCATGGCTATTTGAGATGCCTCTCTTGACGAGACATCGCCCTCAAGCGGCTCGTCAATCAAATCAACCAACTCCTGTGGCTCTTCTTCTTGCGCAAGGTCGTGTTTGAACTGTGTTAATCGTCGCGTCCTCTGTCCTCGGGGTCGACGGGCATATGCTTCAAAACGGTGAACGATTTGATTGTCTAGCACCTCAAACCGAATATTGATTGGATCACTTAACCCCTTTCTGACCTGCTCTATCACTCTTGGGCTGGCCAGTTCAGCTTTGTTGAGCTTAACTATCACTGGTCCCGTGTCTAGCCGTTGGCCAAAGATCATAACCTCTTCGCCAACACTGCGAGAAAACTCTCCAATCTGATCGAAGGGTGGCTTGCTAAGGTCGATTTCAGATGGAAACATCCTAAAAGTAATATCAGAGCTGCGTATAGCAAATTCGCCCTCTGTGATTCCACGAAACACTATATCTATGAGCCTAACTTCGTCAGGAGAAATATTTTTGGGAAGTGGGAATCCCACGTTAAAAATCCTCTCAATGTACTTCAGCTTGCGGTATAGCTTTGCGCGATAAAGCAATTGGTGTAAGTCTGTTTCAAGTGGAGGGTCGAAGCTGATTCCAAACAACTCTCCAACACTACTTCCATTGAGACTGCATCCACCGGCTTTTAAAAGGCAGAACATGAACCGAGTGTACAAAAGCTCGGCATCAACCGTGTCGTTTGATGGTCGCACAAGAAAGGCCGTAACGCGATGACTCGATAGGTGTGTAAGGAAATCCTTTGCTTTATGCCTTCCAAGCGGCTCCTGTGTCGCAAATCTAATTACTATCTTTGGCCATGAGTGTTCGGCCTCGTTCTCAAAAGTTGCACTGCGTTCAGTGAAAACCGCAGTGAAGAGTTGCTCTGGAATCACGAAAGGCGCATTCGGAATAACCAGTCTTGCTGGGAATTGGAGGTAACCGACAACCTCTCCCCAATGCGTGATGGCATTGGCGGAAGCGGGTTGAGGCAGCAAAGCAACCGTCATCGGCACATTCCCAGATGATTGTACCCCTTGCCATGCATTCTCGGGTTGAAGCGTTGATACACTCATTCCAAGCCCATTATTGGACAAAGCCGTTAATGAAGCAATGATCTTTTGCAGCGTGTGCTTGACTTGCCCACGATCAAGCCTTATAAGCCTCAACGTTCGCCATCTTCTCTGCTATCAGGAGGGACTATGAACGCCTTAAGACGATTCGCATACGGACTGTTTGCTCTCGCTCTCATGCTGATTCTGCCGCCGCTCGTGAGCGGCAACGGCTTCACACTCGAGCAGGTAATGAGCTCGCCGTTTCCATCCGATCTGATCGCCTCACCGCAAGGCGACAAGGTCGCATGGGTGTTCGACGCCGAGGGTAAGCGCAACATCTGGGTGGCCGAGGCTCCCGTGTTCAAGGGGCGGCAACTGACTCGCTACGATAAGGACGACGGGCAGGAGATCACCGAGCCGGCGTTTTCTCCCGATGGAAACTGGATCGCGTTCGTTTACGGCGGACCTCCGAACGGCGACAAGGACATCCCTAATCCAACGAGCGATCCCGCCGGCGCCAAGCAGGAAGTGCGCCTGGCCAATGTGCGCACCGGCGCCGTGATGAAAGCCGGAGAGGGAACCAGCCCTTTCTTCTCGCCTCGCAGTGATCGCGTGATCTTCAGTCGCGAAAATCATCTCTGGTGGACGCCCGTGCCGGCAGCGAAAGGCCCGGCGCCAAAGCCAAGCGGCGTCGCGAAGAAGATGTTTGAGATCCGGGGGCAAGTAGACTCGCCCGCGTGGTCGCCTGACGGTTCACAACTGGCTTTTGTTTCAGCGCGTGGTGATCACAGCTTCATCGCGATCTACGAACCGAAGGCCGGGACTATTCGCTTTCTCGAGCCGAGCGTCGATCGCGACATCGAGCCTCGCTGGTCGCCTGATGGCAAGCGCATCGCCTGCATTCGTCTGTTCAACATTACCGATGTTCCGTCCGCTGACCGGGAGCGCATCGCGCCGTGGGCGATCAGAGTCATCGACGCGCAGACAGGGCACGGCAAGGAGATCTGGAAGTCCGGCAATGCATGGATGGATTCATTCTCGCGGTTGCCTCTGGGAGACAACATTCTTCAGTGGGCGGCTGGCGATCGACTCGTGTTTGCGTCAGAGAAGGACGGCTGGGCTCATCTTTATTCGGCGCCGGCGAATGGGGGGCCGGAGACTGCGCTGACGCCGGGTGCCTACGAAGTTGAAAACGCAGCGTGGTCTCCAGATCGAGCTTACGTCGTCGTGGCCAGCAACAATGGAGACATAGACCACCGGCATCTGTGGAAGGTCGACGTCGCAGGCGGCAGACCTGAACAGCTCACGAGCGGCGGCACGATCGAGATGTACCCGGTGATCGTCAGCGGGGGAAAACAGATTGCCTTCATGCATTCGACCCCGAATCATCCGTTTCTTCCCTACGTCGCATCATCCGAAGTGAAGGGCACGAGACCGCTTGCGCCTCAAGCTCTACCACGCGAGTTCCCGGCAGATCAGTTGACCGAGCCCGAACAGGTGATCTTCAAGGCGGCCGATGGGATTGAGATTCATGGCCAGTTCTTCAAGCCGAAGGGCGTGACCGGCAAATCGCCGGCAGTCGTTTTCATGCACGGCGGACCCATTCGCCAGATGTTGTTGGGCTGGCATTACAGCTACTACTACCACAATGCGTACGCGATGAATCAGTATCTGGCGAGCCGGGGCTACGCGGTGCTTTCGGTGAATTATCGGGCGGGCATTGGATATGGCCGCGCGTTTCGCGAGGCGAAGCATCGTGGCGCGCGAGGCGCGTCGGAGTATCAAGACATTGTCGCGGCGGGCAAGTACCTCAAGTCTCGAAGCGACATCGACGCGAAACGCATTGGGTTGTGGGGCGGC
>JBGQGO010000298.1:0-6835 GCA_041497455.1 Blastocatellia bacterium
CCCCTCGTTCCCTCGCGATGTCGGCCGCCTGCAAGAACGCCTCTCGTGCCTTAGCATTATTGCCCGCCTTCTTGTGAGCGTCGCCCAGGGCGAGAGACATCTCACAGCGTTGCTCCTGGTCTACGTGGTCCTGAAGCTCGATGACAGCACGTGCACGCTCGTAGTGACCGGCCGCTTCCTCGTAGGCAAGCTGACTGATGGCTCGTTTGGCGGCTCGGATTGCGTAGTCAATCGCTTTATCGCTGTCGCCCGCGGGCGACGCCTGGAAGAAATGATACGCTAGCTCAGTCAAGTGGGAGTCCAGGCTGTTAACGTAAAGCTTCTCGAGCGTCTCGCCAATGCGCCGGTGAAACCGCACACGCCGCGCGGTGCTGATCTCGTCGTACAGGGTTTCCCGGATCAGAGCATGGACAAAACTGTACTGGCCGATAGCTTGAGGCATTTCATTTATCACCCGGGCGGCCATCGCTTCATCCAGTAATTCCAACAACTGGTCGCCTGTGATATCGCTGAGCGGCTCCAGCGCGGCGAGGCTGAACTCGCGGCCGATCACACAGGCAATCGTAAGAATGCGATTACACTCATCCGAGAGTTGATCTAAACGGCGGCCGATCACTTCGCGCACGCCTTCCGGGATACGGACCCCCGAAGCGGTCGTCACCTCCGGTCGCTCCAACTGGCCTTCTACGACCAGCAGCCTGACGATCTCGTTTAGGAAAAATGGATTGCCTTCGGTCTGCTGAAAAACGGTTTTCACCAGGCTCTCGGTAGGCTTAATCCCGGCAGTCATCTCGATGAACCGCGCCACGTCCTGCTCGGTTAACCCTCGCAAGACGATCCGCGCGCTTAGCCCTTGTCGTGATAATTCCCCGAGCGTTTGTGAAAGAGGATGCTGCCGCCCCAGTTCCATGTCCCGGTAAGTGCCGATGACCAGAATGCAAGCATCCTTCAACTCGCGCGCCAGGAACTGAAGCAGCAGCAGCGACGGTTTGTCGGCCCAATGCAGGTCGTCGAGAATAACAACCAGAGGCTGGAGCTTGCTGGCGTTTTTTAGAAAAGTGGTGACGCTATCGAAGAGCCGGAACCGCGCCTGCTCGGGCTCCAACGTTGGAGGAGGCGGCAAGTCAGGCAGCCGCTCCCTGATCTCTGAAACTACCTGAGCGATGTCCGCCGCGCCTGGACCCATGATCGATAATAGTTTTTCGGCCTCCAAATCTTGCGCATAGGAACGAACGATTTGCAGCCAGGGCCAAAACGCGGGAGCGCCCTCGCCTTCGTAGCAACTCCCGGTGAGCACTTGGGCGTTGCAGAGGCGGGCATAGGTCGCCAGTTGTTCGGTCATCCGAGTCTTGCCGCTCCCTGGCTCACCCACCAGCATGAACAGATGGCCTTTCCCCGACACTGTTTCGTGCAGCGCGACACGAAGCTCCTTGGTTTCCTGCTCGCGGCCGATGAAGACTCCTGCCGCCAGGCGCGATAGCGATTTCGCGTCTTGCTGAACTGCCCGCTCGGCCAATGCCGGCGCGGAAGAGCCGATGGCGGCTAACGCTTTCGCTACCTCGGCGGCGCTCCCCGGGCGCTCCTCAGGCGACTTGGCCAGCAACCGCAAGATCAAGTTCTCGAGCGCCTGCGGAACTTCAGGGTTATGCCACGAAGGCGCAACCGGCGGCGAGTTGATATGCTGCGAAATGATGGCGACGAATTGATCGCCCAGGAACGGCGGCCGTCCAGTGACGACTTCGTAGAGCATCACCCCCAAAGAGTAGAGATCGCTTCGGGGTTCTGCCTGATGGCCCAGCATCAGCTCGGGTGGCATATACACTACAGTGCCGACCAGAGCGCCCTCCAGCGTGATTCGGGAAAAATCCGCGCTGACCGCCAACCCGAAATCCCCAAGCTTCGCTGTGCCGTCTTGTGAGAGCCAGACATTTCCCGGCTTCAGATCGCGATGAATGATCCCCTGGCTGTGACAATGCACCAGCGCCTGACAGATCTGAGACGCGATGCGAATGACCTGGTCAAACGGCAGGCGATGCTTATCGGCGCTTTTTAGGAGATCGGACACCGACCCGCCTTCGACATACTGGCTGACGATGAATGGTCTGCCATCCTCATCTCCGATGTCGTAGACAGTTACAATGTTCGGGTGGCTGCCGAGCCGCGCCATGGCTTGAGCTTCACGAGTAAGGCGGGGAACGCTGTCGGCGCTGAGATCATCGGTCTTGAGAAGAGCGATCACCACATCGCGATCCAAACGCTCGTCTCGAGCGAGATAGACCTTTTTCTGGCCGCCCTGCCCGAGTGGACGCCGGACGAGATAGCGGCCCGACGCGAACGACGCCGGCATACTCCAGGACTGAGACTCAGTGCCCGGGGTGATGGCCAGAGTTTGGGTGTCTAAAGAATCGCGCTCACTCATAGTTCAATATGCGTTCCGATGATATACCAAGCCGAGAATGAGTTTAGCAAGAAAGAGAATCGCTTCCCGAAACATTCAGGAGCGTCAGACTCTCAGCGGATACCCAATTCCGAAGCGGTGGGTCGGTGATGTTAAGCCCACAAAATCACGAAAACACCAAGGATGCCACGGGCTTGTCCCGTTGGAGGCTCACGATGGCTGCTACAAGGATCGCTTACGACTCAAGATGCCGCGGGCTTGTCCCGTTGGAGGTTCACGATGGCTGCTACAAGTGGCATCCTGAGCTCCGACGCGGCTTTGACTAGCAGCGAGCGTGAACCTCCACGGGGCAAGCCCGTGGCATCCTGAGCTCCGACGCGGCTTTGACTAGCAGCGAGCGTGAACCTCCACGGGGCAAGCCCGTGGCATCCTGGGCTGGCCGGTTACATTTAACAGACGCTGTGCTATCATCGCGTCATCATTGTTACCGGTTGGAGCCCCTATGAGCCGCGATCATGCCTTCATTTCTCATTCGAGCAAAGACGATGACTTCGTCAAAGAACTGCGCCTGGCTCTCGAAAGCCACAAGATAGTTGTATGGGTCGATTCGCGCGAACTGATCGGCGGGAACAAACTCGCGGCTGAGATCGAGCAAGCTATCGAAGTAGCGCGCCAATTCGTCGCTGTGCTCAGCCCTAACACGATCGACTCACCTTGGGTCCGCAAAGAGATTCATCAGGCGTTGGAGGTCGAAGGGCGGCGCAAGGATGATGGCTACCGCGTGATTGTGCTTCTATTACCCGGTATTGAACCATCGGATTTAGCTTCGTGGTTTGATGAAGAGCCTGTCGGCTTGAAAATCGAACTCAAAGCTGGCGGCCTCAGCGAAGCCTTGCCGCAGATTCTGGCGGCGCTCGGAGAACGTTCGCCTGACGACAAGCAACCCATTCAAGAGCCTGACGCCCGGCCGGTGTCTGAACTAAAGCTGAAGTTGAAGGGTGCCAACATCGTGAATGTTGGCGAGGGCAAGTGGCGCGCTAAGGCTACCGCGCAACTGATCTACGCTCCTGCTGACAGAACAACGGCAGACAGCCGGGAGTTCCCCTTCATCGCGCCGCTCGGGCCAATCGAAGCCGACGATCTGCGCTGGTATCTGGAGCGATACTACTTGTGGCCGACTGGCGTCTTCACCGAACGCGCGAAACACATCGAAGAGAAACTGCCGCAGTGGGGCAAGGAACTTTATGATGCCGCGACGGCTCCGCAGTCGGCCCGTGACCTGCTTGCGGATTGGCGAATGACGGCTGAGGGCGTCGAGCGGCGGTTCTCGATTTTCGTTGATGACCGCTCGCTCGAAGGCAGCAGCGATGAAGAACAAGCCGCTGCGAACGAAGCCGCCAGTGCGCTTCTGGCGCTGCCGTGGGAGTTGATGCACGACGGGCGCGGCTTTCTGTTCCAGGGCAAGAGTCCCGTACGCGTGCGCCGCTGCCTGCCCAAAGAGCTCCCTGAAAAACCGATCGCATCGAGCCTGCCTATCCGCATTCTGCTCCTGAGCCCGCGCCCCGAAGACGAACGGGCCGGCTACATTGATCACCGTCTCAGCGCCCGCCCGCTCGTCGACGCCGTCGAGAGTCTGGGTGAACTCGCGGAACTCAGCATCAAGACGTTGCTAGCCGGACTCAAAGCCATCCTGCGAGGCGACCGCGATCCATCGCGAGTCCAGCGCTCTCCCGTAGGTGGTTGGCAACCCGCTTGGGGTTGCCAACTCCGTAGGAGTTGCCTGTCGATAGAGCCCAACGCGCCAGATCGTTCCTAACTCCGTAGGAGTTACCTGTGCGTTAGCCTCGACACAATTCCCCGCGCAGACGGACTGATCCGCATCTTGCAGCCGGCCTTCGACGAACAGGTCACTCCTACGGAGTGAGGGGCCACTGCCCGTGTCTTCTATCGACAGGTCACTCCTACGGAGTGAGGGGCCACTGCCCGTGTCCCTTCTATCGACAGGTCACTCCTACGGAGTGAGGGTTTTGGTTATCTCTCTCCCCTCGCGCCGCGAGGGGAGAGAGAGGGCAAAACGAGAATCTCAGGAGCGCCCTATGTAGGCTGGAATTGAACGATCCCCCAACTGCCGTTGGGGGGATTCGGGACGCAGTCGATCGGCCTTCCTCTGTAGGCTGGCCCTGAACAATCCACCCACTGCCGTGGGTGGTATTGCTGGAGTTTTCTTAGGCTCCGTCAGAGGTGATGCGCGAAGCCTGACGCGCACCTCACTACATTCGCGCCGATCACTTCACCTTCCCTGGTCCCCAAAGCGCGCGGCCGGGTTTTGCGTTGGTGTGTTCGCCGTCCTTCAGCACTTGAACGCCGTTGACGAAGACGTGCTTCACGCCAACTGAATATTGATGCGGGTTCTCGAAGGTCGCTCGGTCGCCAATAGTCGCCGGGTCGAATACGACTACGTCGGCGAACATTCCTTCTTTGAGCAAGCCGCGATGATCGAGGCCGAGATTGGTCGCAGGCAAACTGCTCAAGCGGCGAATTGCTTCCTGAAGCGTGATCACTTTTTCTTCGCGCACGTACTTGCCCAGAAGCCGCGCGAAGTTTCCATAAGCGCGTGGATGAGTCGATGATCTGAGGAACGCGCCTTCGGGCGCCATCGAAGCCGCGTCCGATCCTAACGACACCCACGGCTGGCGGAGCTGCTTCTTGATGTTTTCTTCGCTCATCATGAAATACACCGTCCCGACGCGAGAGTGGTCTTCGTACACGAGGTCCATGATCGTCTCGATCGGATCCTTGCCGCGCATCCTGGCGACTTCCGCCAGCGTCTTTCCGGTGAGTGGCTTCAGCGCATCGGAACGGAACCCGACGAGCAGTATTCGGTCGGGCGAACCGGCGAGCATGTAGAGATTCTCCCAGTCGTTGCTGGGAGTGCGAATCGCCTCGGCGATCTTCTTTCGAGTCTCGGGGTCTTGCAGGCGTTTGTCGGCCGCCGCGCGGCCTCCGTCGAAGACCCACGGCGGCATCGAGGCGTCCAGCCCGGTCGAGCCCGCCGTGTACATGTACATGTCCGCCGTGATTTTTATCCCTTTGCGGCGAGCCTCGTTTATCAGCGCGATGACTTTGTCCATCTTGTTCCAGTTCGACTCGCCGGATGTTTTCAAATGATAGATCTCAGCCGGGAGCCCGGCCTCGCGGCTGATGCGAAGCGTTTCTTCGACCGCTTCTATCAACTGGTTTCCTTCGCTGCGAATGTGCGCGATGTATTTGCCTTTGTACTTCGCGGCGACTTTGCAGAGCGCGATCAACTCCTCGGTCTTCGCGTAGAACGCAGGCGGATAAATCAACGCGGTGGTGACGCCGAGAGCGCCGGCTTCCATCTCTTGCCGGACAAGCTCGCGCATGCGATCGAGCTGCTCGGGCGTCGGCGGCTCGTCGTCGAGACCGATGACGTTCTCGCGGATGGTAGTCGCGCTGACGAAGGACGCGACGTTCTGCGAGACGCCGTGCTTCTCGAGATAGGTCAGGTACTCCGAGAGGGTCGTCCACGGAATTTCGAATCTGAGGTCGCCTTGTGTCGAAGCACGGCGGCGTTTCATCTCATCGCTGAGTGGGCCCATCGATCCTTCGCCGAAGATTTGGGTGGTCACGCCCTGGCGAAGCTCGCCTTGCGAACGCCCGTCGGTGATCAAGGAACTCTCGGAGTGCGAGAGCATGTTGATGAAGCCCGGAGCTACGGCCAGGCCGGTGGCATCGATGATCGTCGTAGCGGTTGCGGACTTGAAATTGCCGACTGCGGCGATTCGGTCGCCCTTGATCCCGACGTCAGCACGTCTCGGAGCGCCGCCCGATCCGTCGTAGACCGTTCCACCACGGATTATTGTGTCGAATAAGGCAGGCTTTGCGGCTTGGCTGCTATGCGCGAGAGAGGCAGGGGTTAGAAAGACTAGAGCGAATAAGAGAGTGAGCGTCTTGCGTAGCATCGAGTTCTCCGGCGGATGAGATGTCCGGGAAATTCAATATCAGGTTTCGCGCAAAGACGCAAAGCAGCGCGAAGACGCAAAGAAGCAAATACACAAAGCAGCGCAAAGAGGCTATTCCGATTTGATAAACTTCAGCGCGGCGGAATTCATGCAATAGCGCAGACCAGTGGGTTTCGGTCCATCGTCGAACACGTGACCGAGGTGCGCGTCGCATCTCTTACAGAGCACCTCGTTGCGCTCCATGCCGTAGCTGCGGTCGCTTTCGGAGAGAACATTCTCGTCGGAGATCGGCGCCCAGAAGCTGGGCCAGCCGGTGCCCGATTCAAACTTCGTATCGGATTTGAAGAGGTCGTTGTCGCAACAGATGCACCGGTAGATTCCCTTGTCGTGAGTGTTCCAATACTCGCCGGTGAAGGCGCGCTCGGTTCCTTTTCGGCGAGTGACTTCGTATTGC
>JBGQGO010000299.1:0-6830 GCA_041497455.1 Blastocatellia bacterium
AAAATGTCTGCGCGCGGAAACAGCAACTATACAGCATCGCCATGACCGTTTGAAAGTTGAGCCGCCGAGCTTTAGCGCTCTGATAGGACGCCCGCCCGCTCTTTTCAGTTGAAGATTTCGGTGATAGCGACAATAGTACTCGGAAGTCATATGAGCGCCATATCAACCTACTGCCCTCGGTGCCAACGGTCTCTCGAAATCCCACATGAATTCGACAATGTGATCTGTCCGGGTTGCGCTACGGCATATTGGATACGCCGGCATGGTGATTTGATAAACCTCTCAGAGATGTGGCCGGATCCGGAGGACTCGCGACGAGGGGAGAACGCCCTGGCAGTGATTGAATCGAGGCTGGCGGAGATCGATGAGCTGATGGAAGAGGCTGAGTCGGAGATCGAAAGCCTGAGAGGCAGGGAGCAAAGCGCGCCGCTGCAGAGGGGCTGCGCATTCTTCGGTCTGTTCATGATGGTAATAGTTGTCATTGCCCTCTTCATGCTAGTGGGTCAAGGCTACGTTGGAAGCTGGCTATTCTATGCGTCCGTCGCTGCGGTCATCCTACTTAGCCTCGCCAGAATACGGCGGAAGCTCGTTAGCCCCGCGCAGCTCGAAGAGCTGCGGCAGGACCGAATGCAGATCGAAGAGGGGCTCGCTCAGCTCCAGGCGGAGCGGGATCGCATCCAGAAGCTCAAAGCCACCCTGAGCCCGGAAGAACCCACCGAATAAGCCAACGTCAAAAGGCTTGGCACTTGACAGGAAGGCATCGTCTGCCTAAGATACTTAAGGTTACTTAATAATTAATATATCGGAAGGAAGGCACGGGGCATGAAGACGACCGGAATGGAAGCGGCTGAAGTGATCTTGGACAGGTTCATCGAGGGGTTGTTCCGGCTGATGCTGGACCACCACCAGGCTCACGTCGTCGAAATGGACCTGACGCTCGTTCAGGCCCAAGCGCTCAAGTTGCTGCGGGCCGCGCCCCTTCCCACGTGCAAGCTCGCCGCGGCGCTCCGTATATCGGCTCCGGCGGTGACCCAACTGACTGACCGCCTTGGACGCAAGCAGTTGATCGAACGCCAGGCCGTCGAGACTGATAGACGCACTGTGATAGTCGCTGTTACCGAGAAGGGAGGCCGAGTCATCGACGGGTTTCGCAGGCGCCGAAACGAGGTATTCGCGGCAACTCTCTCGCGACTTAGCGAAAAGGACCGGATGGAGGTAATAAACGCGTTGAGCAAGGTCGCGGCCTTACTCCAGGGGAACGAGCCCGTCCGAGACTTGAGCACGCCGCCGGAGTTCCGGGCAGACCGATCGGATAGGCGGACAGCGGCTGAGGCGCCGGAGGCATCCAAAGAAGTTGGCCACGCGCCCGTGAGCCTGCCAACGAGAAGAATGAGAATCGAATGGGATTAAGCATAGAACAGAGATTTGACAGGAGGTAGCGAAAAATGACGAAGATGAAAAGCAAACTAATGGTCGTTTTGGCGTTGGTGGTGCTGGCAGGATCAGTTGTGGTAGCCAGTGCTGCTCCATCTGAACAGCAGCGAACAATGGACAAGGTCCAAAAAGAGTTGGTTACGCTGCCCTACTATGGCGTTTTTGACAACCTAGAGTACAAGGTTGAAGGCGACACCGTGACGTTGTACGGGCAGGTGCGGAACCCGATCACGCGACGCGACGCCGAGCGGCGGGTCGCCCGGATCGAGGGCGTAGACCACGTGATCAACAAGATTGAGGTGTTGCCTGTTTCCGGGTTTGACGATTCGATCCGCGCGCGCGCGTACCGGGCTGTATTCCGCAGCGGCAGCCTGTATCGATATGCGATGGGAGCAAATCCCTCGATACATATCGTGGTCAAGAACGGGCATGTAACGCTCGAGGGCGTTGTCTCAGGCCAGATGGACAGCCAGCTTGCGTACATGGCTGCCAGGGGGGTGCCGGGGGTGTTCTCGGTGACCAACAACCTGCGCGTTGGCAGCGGCAGTTGATGGCCGACAAGATAATGAAACAAGGGTGTCACTGGCGCGTTGAAATGTTGCGAGACGTAGAAGTGTAAGAAGCGGTTAGACCCAGAAGGACAAACGAGTGACAGGCCCGAAAGGGCTTGTCACTCGTTTCTTGTCGCTATACTCTTGCCTTTCAGGATAAGCGAGGGAGGTTCGAACAAAATGGAGACTAATGTGAGTAGGATGAAGACAAAACTGAGCAGTATGCGGATTCTTGTTTTGGCGTTGGCCCTGGCGGCGGCCTCGGGGCTGGGCTTTGAATTGCGGCAGATCGCTTTTGCGCAGCAGCAAGGGCAGGGGACCCTGCCGTCGCCGCAAGATCTGTCGCGCACTTTCATCAGCGTGGCGAAGCAAATTAAGCCGGCCGTCGTCAACATAGACGTCGTCGAGAAACCGAAGCGGTCGTCAATGCGAATGCCCGAAGCTTTCCCCCAGATTCCCGGTTTCCCGCAATTCGGGGACACACCGCGCCGCCAGAAAGGAACTGGGTCGGGCGTGATAATCAGCGCCGACGGCTACATACTCACCAACAATCACGTGGCCGGTGATGCGGATCAGATCAACGTAAAACTCGCGGACGGACGGGAGTTGAAAGCGAAGGTCATCGGCAAAGACACTGAGACCGATCTTGCTGTCATCAAGGTTGACGCCCAGAACCTGTCCTTCGCCAGACTCGGAGACTCGGACAAACTCGAGCAAGGCGAGTGGGTGATCGCGCTTGGTAGTCCGTTTGGGCTTCAGCAGACCATGACGGCTGGAATAGTCTCAGCGACCGGGCGCGACCTCGGTGTAGGCGCCGGTCAGTTCACGAACTTCATCCAGACCGATGCGTCGATAAACCCCGGTAACTCAGGCGGTCCACTCATCAATATGCAAGGTGAGGTTGTAGGCATCAACACACTGATCTTCTCGCAGACGGGAACAAGCTCGGGAATCGGGTTCGCCATTCCGTCGAATCTCGCCACAAAAGTTTACGCTCAACTGATCAAGACCGGTAAGGTGACGCGCGGTTACCTCGGCGTCTTTCTGCAGCCGGTCTCCCCGGCGATCGCGAGGACGGTTGGGTATTCCGGAACCGACGGCGCTGTTGTGGGCGACCTCTCCAAGGAAGACAGTCCAGCGGCGACGGCCGGACTGCGCAGCGGCGACGTAATCGTCGAGTTCGATGGCAAACGAGTCACTTCTCCCAAGCAACTGACCGAGATGGTGGCTGATACGCCGGTTGGCAAGACTGCTAATGTGAAGTACGTGCGCGAAGGCCGTGTCGAGACAGCAGCGATCAAACTCGCCGAACGTCCATCCAGCCCCGGTGACAGCGAACCGTCGGACAAGGATGATCCGGAAGACGACGGCGGCAAACTCGGGGTTTCGATCTCACCAGTGAACGCTGAATTGGCCCGCGAATTGAAACTGAAGGTCCCAGGCGGAGTCGCAATCACCAACGTGCAACCGGATAGCCCAGCCGCGGATGCAGGTCTGCAACGTGGCGACGTTATTCACCGTGTGAACCGGACGCCGGTTACTAATCGTCAGGATTACTTCAGGGCGCTTTCGTCGCTCAAGGGCGAGAAAGAGATCACGCTTCAAGTCGAACGCGGCAGCCAACTGCGCTACGTTCCCTTAACTCTGGAATGAAGTAGAGTAAGCGTCTGTTTGAAACTTTCGGGGGGCGGTCAAGATTGGCCGCCCTTTTGTTTCTTATCGCGCCCGCGCATGTGAAGCTCGTCGCGCTGTTGAAACAGACTCGCCTCACGTATAATCTCGCGGATGACAATCAACACAGTCTCCGCCCACCGAAGCGTTCTAGCCGCCGTTCTATCAGCCATCCTAAGCGCACAAGCGATCGCGCAAGAGTCCGAGATAAAAGCCGCCGATTTGTATTCGCCGAAGCTCATCACGGAGATGAAGCAACTCCACAATGCCGCCTTGTCGAGCGACTATGCTTACGGTCAGGTAGCCCACCTCTGCAACAACATCGGCCCGCGTTTGAGCGGTTCGCCGCAAGCTCAGCAGGCCGTCCAATACGTCGCCGCCGAGATGCGCGCCCTCGGTCTCGATGTGCGGCTCGAAAAGGTGATGGTGCCGCACTGGGTTCGAGGCGCGGAGACAGCAGAGTTGGTGCAATTTGCCGGACAAGCGCCGGAAACGACGCAGAAGATTGTGCTGACCGCGCTTGGTGGAAGCGTTGCGACTGCCGATGAAGGGTTGACGGCCGAGGTCGTCGTTGCCGACAGCTTCGAGCATCTCGCTTCGCTGGGGCGTGGAAAGGTCGCGGGCAAAGTTGTCCTGTTCGACACGCGCTTCGACAAACAAATGGCAGCTCAAGGATTCGCGGGCGATGCTTACGGCCAGGCTGTGGCTTATCGCGGCGCAGGGCCGAGCGCGGCAGCTCGACTCGGTGCGGTGGCGTCGCTCGTGCGCTCGGTGGGTGGGGCTGACTACCGATTGCCGCATACGGGTGGATTCGGCTACGCGAGCGACGCTCCGAAGATTCCCGCCGCCGCGGTTGCGGCGGAAGACGCGGATCTGATCGCTTACCTAACGGCTCAAGGTCCGGTTCGCCTGCATCTGACGCTGACCCCGCGGATGCTGCCTGATGTCGAGAGCTACAATGTCATCGCGGACCTCAAAGGCAGCGAGCATCCCGAGCAGGTAATCATTGTCTCGGGCCATCTGGACTCGTGGGACCTGGGCACGGGCGCGATCGATGACGGAGCCGGCGTCGCCGTAGCTATGCAAGTCGCCCAGTTGATCAAGCGGCTCGGCCTTCGACCCAAACGAACCATTCGGGTGATCGCGTGGATGAACGAAGAGAACGGTCTGATGGGCGGAAGAACGTACGCCGAGAACCACAAGGCTGAGCTCGCCAACCACGTCGCCGCTATCGAAAGCGATCTCGGCGCGGGCCACCCCGTTGGGTTCTCGGCTCACGTGAACGCGAAGGCGCTGGGAATGCTCAGGCCGATAGCCGCCGTGCTGCAAGCTTCTGGCGCCGGCATCATAAGACAAAGCCAGAACGCAGAGGGAGCAGACGTCTCTCCGCTGGACGCCGCGGGTGTGCCGACGCTTGCGCCCATTCAGGATAATCGCACCTACTTCAACTATCATCACACGGCCGCCGACACTCTGGACAAGGTCGTTCCGCGCGAGCTGGCCGAGAACGCCGCAGTCGTAGCGGTGCTTGCTTATGCGATTGCGAATCTGCCAGAACCACTGCCGCGCTAGCGCCCGCCCAGCGCGGATGAGCGAGGCGTCTGGTAAGCAAATGACCGGTTTGGTAGTCTGCATTGGCATCAAACATCCAACAAGGAGATGAACGACTATGTTTGAAGACCTAACCGCGCTTGAGGCGAAGACCGCACTGACTAGAAGAGAGTTCGTGGTGACCACGCTCGCCACCGGATTCGCGTTGGCAGTGCAACCGATCTCTGCGCAAACCATCACCACCGACACACACGGACTGATCGCCGGCGAAGTGAAACTTCCAGTTGCCGGCGGAGAGATCCCCGCCTATCGAGCTATGCCCGAAAAGGGCAAGTCGTTTCCGGTCGTGCTCGTCGTGCAAGAGATCTTCGGCGTACACGAACACATCAAAGACATTTGCCGCCGCTTCGCGAAGCTCGGCCACGTAGCGATAGCCCCCGAGATGTATGCGCGGCAAGGCGATGTCTCGAAGATTACAAACATCAACGAGATTATTTCAAAGGTCGTCTCGAAGGTCCCCGACGCACAAGTGATGTCCGATCTCGACGCGGCCGTTGCGTGGGCGAAGAGGTCGTCGAAGGGTGATGTCAACAAGCTCGCAATCACCGGTTTCTGCTGGGGCGGGAGGATCGTTTGGCTCTACGCCGCGCATAGCCGGCAGCTCAAAGCGGGGGTCGCGTGGTACGGCCGGCTGGTTGGAAGTCCGGATGAGCTTCATCCAACCCACCCCGTTGATATCGCTGCTAGTTTGAAAGCGCCGGTGCTCGGTCTGTATGGCGGAAAGGATACAGGCATCCCGCAAGACACCATCGAGAAGATGCGCGCGGCGGTAAAGGCAGCGGGCGGCAAGTCTGAAATCGTCGTCTATCCGGAGGCTGGCCACGGTTTCAACGCGGACTACCGGCCGGGCTACGACAAGAGTGCGGCTCAAGACGGAATGCGGCGATTGCAAGAGTGGTTCAAGAAGTACGGCGCGGCGTAACCGAACCATGGGATTCACACTACCGTCAGGGCGAGTCGAGGATCTCGATACGCCCGACGCTCACGTTACATTTATTCGATCACAATGGCGCGACTTCGCAGCCTTTGCCTGGGAGAAGTATTTGAAAGAAGGCCGCGGCGCCGTGGTTGTTGATTTGATGAAGGCGTCGAAGTCCGGCGGCAACCTTCAAGTGCCAACCTTCTACGTCGCCGATGGCGGTGAGCGATTATCAAAGCGCGGCGGCTGGCCGAACGATGAGATCGCGGAAGTGGTCAAGGAGTACGACCCTGAACAAGACGTGGTCTTCATTTTTCTTCGGCTCGACGGCGATGTGTTTCATTACAACGCGTCTGATGAACTGACTCCGCC
This sequence comes from Blastocatellia bacterium, assembly GCA_041497455.1. Lineage (GTDB taxonomy): Bacteria > Acidobacteriota > Blastocatellia > UBA7656 > UBA7656 > Onstottus_A. Next base: position 6,559 of record JBGQGO010000299.1, read on the forward strand.
GCGGGCTTACCAGACAAAGCGGAAAGCGGATGAGAGCCGCGACGAGCGGCTCTCATCCGATGAACCGCTCACCTCAAATTGAACTCGACCTCCACATTGCTCATCCAGTAAGAAACCGGCTGGCCGTTCTTCATCGCGGGCCTGAAGCGCATCTGATACGCAGCGCGTATCGCCTGCTCGTTCAAGCCATCAGGCAAGCCGCGCATCAAGACGACTTCCTTCACCGCACCGTTCGTGTCCACTAGAATCCTCACTCGCACGACTCCCTGGAC
>JBGQGO010000300.1:0-6795 GCA_041497455.1 Blastocatellia bacterium
AGTTCGGCGACACGTTGAACCTGGACGTGAACGCGACGCTTCGCTCGGCCATTCAGCGCGAAGGGTTGGGTGTTCCGATCAATCTCGAATACGCGGACCTGATGGTTCACCAGACCGAGTATCAAAGTTCCTGCGCGACAGTTTTGATGCTTGACTGCTCGCATTCGATGATTCTCTACGGTGAAGACCGGTTCACACCGGCGAAACGAGTGGCGCTGGCGCTAACGCATCTGATCCGAACTCAGTACCCGGGTGACTCACTGCGAGTAGTGCTGTTTCACGATTCCGCCGAAGAGATTCCGCTTTCCGCTGTGGCTCGCGCGCAGGTCGGGCCGTATCACACCAACACTCGTGAAGGCTTGAGGCTCGCGCGGCGCATCCTCATGTCTCAGCGCAAGGACATGCGCCAGATCATCATGATCACCGACGGAAAGCCCTCGGCGGTGACGATGGATGACGGGCGAATCTACAAGAACCCGATGGGCCTGGACCCGATGATCTTGCGCGAGACTTTCCGCGAAGTAGCAGCCTGCCGCCGCAGCGGGATAATGATCAACACCTTTATGCTTGCGGATGACTACTACCTGGTTGACTTCGTCAAACGGGTGACCGAGATCTGTCAAGGCAAGGCCTACTTCACGACGACGATGACGTTAGGGCAGTACATTCTGATGGATTACATGAGACGACGCACAAAGCGAGTCTACTAAGGTATCTGGCGAAACTTGCATGGCTTTCTCGACGGGCTCACGAGCTTGAGGATGATGAATTACGCGAACATCTATTTAAGATGATTGAAAATCACGTAAACTCTGAGCCTGCCCCGTTACTTGTGATGCTGGTTCCGACGGGGTCATTGGTGCGCACTGGGCTAAAACAGCCACAGTTCGGGCCTCAGAGCCTGCCAGACTTTTTGCGCCAGGATCAGGCCAATAGATTGGCGGCCGAAGCTGATGCGCGCATAGCCGGTCATCCCCGGACGCAACATCCCATCGGAGTTCTCAATCAAGACCTCTACCGGATAGAAGCGCTGGGCGTACTGATTCGGAATCGGTTCGGCGTTTATCTTCGAGACTCGGCCGGTGAATACTCGTCCCGGAACAGTCTTCAGCTTGAACCGCACGGGACTGTCGAGTCTGACGCTTCCGATCTCGCGCTCGCTCACATCAATCTTGAGGAGGAACTTCCCGATCTCGCCAATGCGGCAGATCTCTTCTCCCCGGCTGTAGCGGCGGCCGACCATCTTGCGCAGATCGTCGCCGAGCAAGACTCCCGATTTCGGCGCCATTATTGCCATGCCTTCGGACTCGCGTTTGAGTATTTCGTGTCTCTGGCGGAGGGATTCGAGTTGCTGTCGATTCGAATGTAGCTCCGCGATCAGCGACTCGAAGTTTGAGCGTGCGGCGCGCGATTCAGTTTCCGCCACAAGCGAATTTGTCTGGGCGCCGGTCGTTAGCCTGCGATGGTCTACAAGTGCCGCTTCGAGCCGCGCACGGGCGGCGCGGAGCCCAGCCTCGCTCAGATGCGCTTCGGCGGAGGCGCGATCGTAGATCTGCTCTCCGACCAGCCCTTGATCCAACAGCTTCTTGTAGCGCTCGACCTCTCGACGGTTGTGTTCAAGCTCGATCTGCTTCAACTCTATTTCCGATTGAAGAATCGCGAGCGAGGGCGGGAGCGGCTGAGCGCTCGAGGATCGCTGCGCACCTGCGCCGGTGTCAGCCTTTGCGATTTGGGTCGACTCATCCTTGAGTTCGCTTGCGAGACGCTTGCGGTCGAACTCCTTGAAGTTGGCTGACAGCACGTTCTCGCTTCGCACGCGCAGCTCTTCCTCTATTCTCGAACTGTTAGTGTTGAGCCGGTCAATTTCCGCGCTCAGTTGTGTGAGCCGGTCTTCGATGTCGGGGTTCGAGAGGCGCGCGACTCTCGCTCCATCGGCGATGGCGTCGCCTGGCTGTACGTAGATTTCGGCCAACACTGCATCGGTATTCGCTCGGACCACTCCTTCACGCTCCGGAGGCAAGAGCAGAGTGCAATCGCTGCCGGTGGCCGCTTCCCAGGGAGCAATCAGCACTGCGATGACGATCAATGCGAACCCAAACTTGATCACTCGGCGGCGTTTCGGCAGCCATTTTCTTCGAACCGGGCTTTGCGGATTTTCCTGTTCGGAAACAGGCTTCTCGATAACTTGTTGTGCTGACATCGTTGGTACTCCTTCGATCGTGCTCGCTGCTGGCTTCAACAAGTGACTTCGCACGGCTGAAGCGAGACGAGCATGTCCTTTAGTCAAGATCGGCTTCCACCATCTTTCCGTGAGCAGCGCCGCCAGAAGCATCGTTAGCAGCACTCCGAAAAACCGCAACCCGTCCATCAACTCGCCGCTCACCCATCCGAGGATGAGCCAGATCAGGATCACTGAGTAGAGAATCGAGCAGACCCAGTAGCTGACATAGAGCAGAGGCCTCTGGGAGTCCACCTTTCTCGTTTGTGGCTCGCCCAGAAGACGAGCGAACAGTGACCGCGCATAATCAGAGGAACGCCCTTGCAGGTTGACAACTCCGAGCGCCTGCGAAAGCGCGTAGTAGCCGTCGAGTTTGATCAGAGGGTTGCAGTTGATAAGGATATTGAACGACCCCCCGATGAAAACCAGCAGCGAGAGATCCGCCAGCGGCGTGTACGGCGTCGCAATAAGCCACAACAAACCACCCAGCGCGCTCACTAGCATTTGCCAGTAAATCCCGGCGAAGATAACCCACATCCGCTCGTGCTTGCGGCCCATGCGGTAGATGTCCGTGACGTTACAATAGAAGGCAGGCAAGACGTAATAGATGAGCAAGACACCCATCTCGCGCACATCGCCGCCGAAGTGCTTGCAGGCCAGTCCGTGCGCAAACTCGTGCAAGGCGGTTATCGTCAGTGTGATTCCAAGGATCGCCGCAATGCCATACTCGCGATAAAGGTATGATGTGTACGTTGAGACTTCATCCATTCGAGCGAGCATCCAGAAGGCTACGAACACCATTAGGACGAACGAAGAAATGATAGAGGTCCTGGTGAGCGCCCAGCCAAAAACCCGGTCGAGCCACGCCAGCAATTTGTCAGGATTGAAAAGGCGGAATCTGATGTAGAGCCCGCGCTCACGCTGGTGAGCAGTGATCGGGTCATCAGTACCGCCGCGAGCCAGCAGACCGAGTGAATCGAGCTTGCCGAGGAATCTCACAAGCGCCGGGAGCGAGACCCGCGGACCATCGGCTTGAGGACCTCCGCTGGCGACCTCCGAAGGCGTGAGCGCGCCGTCGAACTGACTCAGGACTCTATACTCGGGTTGCTTGAGGATAAAGTAGCGAGCCGTAGCGGCGTTGCGCACGACGTAACGCGCGACGCCCGCTTCGGTCTGCTCGGTGATGTCGACTTCTTGAGCGAGCCGGGGCGGGTACAGGCAAAATGGTCCAGCTTGTTGTTCTTGCGAGTTCATATCGGTGTGCGCACGAAGGGCGCGGTGGCTTCGAATCTTAGCGGATCATCCTGTGGCTGTTGTGCTTTGTGGATGATGCGCTTCAGTTCACGGTCACCGCGCCCTTCGCAGGTTTGGTTGTTGATTGGTTAGCCGGAAACTATGATCGTCGGTGCGACCACTTCTTCCACTTCTTCGATGTCCAACTCGTAGATGACTCCGTCTTCGACTATCTTGAATTCGTTTCTCATCATGGTCTCCTTTGTAGTTCTTATTTTCTGTGACTGGGTTGTGACGGCAACCTAAGAGCAGCTTTACAACCCTTCTCCTCTTGCATCCCTAGACTTGGCAATGTGCGTGCCGCGGCAGAGGAGAAGATGTGATTAGCTACCGGATGTGTGAACTCAGCAACTTAGCTGATTGCGAGACTGACGGGCAGAGTCTATGGGAATGGGAACCCACTACACACTAGCAGGACCGCGACTGTAAGTGGGATCAAGGCGGAGGTTATTGGAGTTGTGTATCAGCTATCCTTGCGTGTACCTGCTACACACTTGGGAGCGGTTCGTAGTCCGGCCTTCAGGCGGAAGTTTGTATTTTAGGCGTTAGAGAAACCCGCTACGAACGTCCGCCTGAAGGCGGTACTACGAAACTTCTCAACTCGGCGCTTTGGTATGCTGGTTTCCAAAGGTGAGGAATGCCATTTCCGACATCGTACCAACACAATCGATGCTGGCTGTCCGCGCGGCTCGCAGGAGGTCCTCAAAGCTGTCTCCGTCATCCGGGCCGGTGGCAGCTCCCACGCTAACGGAAGAATCGTGGACCAATCCTGCCATCACGATCTCTCTTCCAATGCGGCTGCATACCTCGCCAGCCTCAATCTGCCCGCTGTCCGGCAGTAAGGCGATCAAGCAGTCCCTCTCGTAGCGCGCCACCAGGTCGGTCTCACGTACCTGCTTCTTAGTCAGCCTGCACAGTTGCGCGAGAGCCTGTTCCCGGCTGTTCTCGTCATCGCCGCTGGCAAAGCCGAACTGATTGACGTTGACCACGATGATCGAAAGCGGTGTCCCGAGCTTGCGGCTTAGCGCGCGCTCTCGCTCGAATTGGGTGATCAGCGCGCGTTCGTTTGCCATCCCTGTCGCTGAATCCGTGAACGAGCCTCGCTGAGCCCGTTCGAAGGTGAGCGCATTGCGGATCGCATCGGACGCGGGCTGCGAGATCGATTCCATCAACTGAACGTGCTCGCTCCCGTAGGCCGCGATCTCAGTAGAATAGAGCGCGATTGCTCCGAGCGGCTCTGCGTTCTTTATGAGCGGGAACACAACCACGCCCTTATAGGCGCTTGCGGTTTCTGCGCCCAGGAACGCGAGGTCGAGCACGGGGTTGGTGTTATACATCGGGCGCTGGTTGGTTATTACCCATCCGGTGATTCCCGCTTCAGCAGGCATTCGGCGCTTCATGAATCTCTCGGCGTGCAGCCCAGTCGCGTGCACTATTTCAAATTCAGATCGCGACGCGTCGAACAGCGTGATCGCGCAGGTGGTAAACGGTATAAGCTTCGACAGCCGATTCGTGAGTATGGCAAGGGTGTCTTCCAGCGAGAGAATGCTCGACAGAGTGCGAGACATCTCGTACAACGCGGTCACTCGCTGATTGGTCTCGGCGATTGAGTTGAGAGCAGCGGCTGCGCGGTCGACCTGAGGCGCTGTGTCGAAACCGGCGGCTGGCCGCGCATTCGCCATCGCCGCGCTTTCCACCTTGCTGGCCTTGTTTGATGGCGGCGGCTTGAAGTTCACGGCTTCAAGTTCAAGTTGATCAGCCATCGAAAGAAACGTTTTCACCAGACTTGGATCGAAGAAAGTGCCCGCATTTTCCTCTATGTATGCGAGCGCTTCTTCGCGAGTCATCCCGGTCTTATACGGCCGGTCCGAGCGAAGCGCGTCGTAATTGTCCACGAGCGTGATGATGCGTGCGGTGATCGGGATCCCTTCGCCTTTCAGGCCATCGGGGTAGCCGCGTCCGTCCCATCGCTCGTGATGATGCCGAACGATTGGCACGACCGGATACCGGAAATCGACGTTAGAGAGCATGTCCGCGCCGATGATTGTGTGCATCTTCATCTGCTCGAATTCGTGCTCGGTTAGCTTGCCCGGTTTGTTCAGGATGTAAGCTGGCACGCCGATCTTGCCGATGTCGTGGAGCAGGGCGCCTGCCTTGAGCGCTTCGATCTCCAACTCGGACAGGCCGACAGCTTCACCCATCCTGCGCGCGAACAATTTCACGCGCTGAATGTGATCGTGAGTGACGTCGTCTTTCGCGTCGATAGCCATCGCAAGCATTTCAAGGATCGAATCGTAAACGCTGGTGAGCTTCTTGTAATGCTTATCTTGTTCGTCAAGCTTGTCGTGATAGGTCTTGAATGTGTAGTAAATGACAATTGGAATGGGCATCAACGCCAGCATGATCATGCCAGTAGTACCAAGGCCAAAATGAACGAAGGAGTAGTTGATTAGCCCTGCCACAATAGCGCAGGCCAGGAGTGAGACGGGTTCCCACGGGAACGTGTCGCGAATTCTCTCCTTGATCTTGATCAGCGAAGTTAGCAACGACACCATCGCCGGTATCGCAAATTGAAGTCCATAGTATGCAAACGCCATGGCAACAATTGGGAGCGCAGCTATCAGCGCCCCCTGCGTCGGTGTTTTTGTGAGTTGCCAGGGCTCCAGCTTAAGAGCGATCGCATAGTAGACCTTGCCTGAAGTATAGACCGAGATCGATATGCTAGACAGATTGATGAGGTAGTTAGTCGGCCTGAGCCTTAGGCGCCGAACCGAAAGAAACATATCTACAGCGCCAAGTAGCGCCCCGTGATATGGCCCGAGCATTACAACAGCGAGAAATATAACCGCCTCCGGAAAAGAGACTGCGCTGCCGTTCTTGAAGAAATTCAGTGCGTGCTGCGATGACGTTTTTGCGACGATTAGAGTCAGGAGCAACCACACGAGGAGTCTCTGTGAGCTGCTAGTGGCCACCTCTGCCGTTGCTCTTGCCAGCAGAACGCCGCCAACTAGCGTTAGGCACATGAGCAGGATCAAGCCTTTCGCTGTGTACCGCTTTAGATCGTCCTTGAGCCACTCCATAAGTTTCGCCGCGCTTTGAGTACGCCAGTAGATCAATACCAAACTGTCCAACCGTTGGATTCTTTTCAAACGTGATGCCGCTCTATCACGAGCGAAGCTTATTCAAGAAGTGGCAGGACTTATGTGGGATTACCTATGGGTTTCCGGCGGGCTTTGGTTCAGTCAGCCTGACCGCAAGAGGGGGTTGAAACAGTCATTCTGATG
>JBGQGO010000301.1:0-6771 GCA_041497455.1 Blastocatellia bacterium
CCAACGGACCGGTCACGCCCGGAGCGGATCGCGTGCTGTTTGACAAAGGCATCTTCGACATACCGGACATCCTCGCGAACGCGGGCGGCGTAACGGTGTCCTACTTCGAGTGGGTGCAAGACCAGTACGGGTTCTTCTGGAGCGACGAGGAAGTGAACCGCTACCTGGAGAAGATAATGGTCAAGGCCTTCCACGAAGTCTACGAGAAGGCCAAGCAGTACAAGGTGCACCTGCGCACCGGAGCTTATTGCCTGGCGGTGAGCCGAGTGGCAGAGGCTACGAGGATTCGCGGGATTTTCCCGTAAGCGTGCTGAGCGATAGCCCGTGCTCATTCCGAGTAGCAGATTGGGGCCTGAGATCGAGGTGATCTCGAGGCTCCAATCTGCAACGCAGTTCCGGCAGAGGTAGGATGCCTAACCTGCCAACTCACCGGCCCCCTCCCAGATTCAACCAGCAGCATAAGACATCCGCTGGCGCCGTGGTAGGGCAAATGGCGTTAGGTGAGCGTTGGACTATCGGATGGTAATTTTGCCATCACGATCTGAAGGATACGCGGCAACCTGAAACTTGTTCTCATAGGAGATGTTGCCTAAACGTGGGCACTTATATACCTCGATATGATAGGCATGTGACTTCAACAGATATATCATTTGCCAAACGCGACTAATACTCTCATGAGCATTCGACTTGAACCAGAATATGGCTCTGCTCGCGTAGAAGCTATCGGGCGGAGAGGGCAGATTCTCTTTGAACCAATCCAAAAGCTCTCGCAATACCTTCCATTCAACAGGATCTAAATCACCCGAGTCTAACAACGGATATGCGGCGACAAAGATACCTTGAGGCTGGTGCGAATCCTCATCAATGTGAGTGCTTGTAAACCGCAAGAACATCGCGGGGTGTTCTCATTGATATACATTCTGCGAAAGTCATCACCGGGACGAAGCAGCGTAAGGTGATTATCCCGATCACAAAACAGCCTTACGCGCCTGTCGTTCTTTTTTCCACTTTCCGTACCGCTCGATGGAATAGTATAAATAGGTCATCGCGGCTGACAGTCCATGTTTTCTGAGAATCATATTTATTTCTTTGTTGGTAAGTCGGGGTTTCGGGTCTGTTGGCTGTTCCCGGTGGTACAGGACGGTTTCGATCAATAATTCCTTGGGGTCGTTTCTGCCAGAGGCACCCAGCTCGCCGTCTGGTTTGATGTAGCGTTGAATTTCTATGGCTTTTCTATTCTCGCTATCGTAAAAATGGAGTGTTTGCGAGATGCTGCCAATTGGAATTGTCGAACCTATACGAGGGTTATCGGACGAGACAGCATTACATCTCTTATTCTCGGCTCTGAACATGCCGTCTTTTATCTTCTTAAGCACTCTGGCCTCGTTGAATAGTCGCTTGAGGTCCCATTCGCTTAAACGTCGTTTTGTGATAGGATGGTGATTCATGATTATTAAAGACCAAATTCGTGAAAGACTAATTGACTACCTCGCCGGTAATCTATCCTTTGAGCAGTTCGAGGATTGGCTGCTTGACCAATCCTGGGATATGCATCTAGCGAGTCCACTAGATGCTCAGGAAATGGTCTTAGACATTAAGGAAATCATTTATCAATACCTAGATCGATACATTGACGAGGACGTGCTGAAGCAACGATTATATCCGCTCGTCGCATCAGCCAGCGCAACCGTCATTGTCGGAGAGCGACCTCGTGTTGATGTTAGGTCTGGTTCGTCTGCTCAGGTTTCTCCGTTTCGCGTGTCAGTACCAAATCGAGCGGCATTTGCGCAATAAGTTCGCCGTCTAGTGTTACATTGAAGAAGTAAATACCGGGGGTCTTCACTCCTAGTACAATACGGATAACCGTATTAGCGCCTTGCTGTTCCTCCGTAAAGACAAGTGGAAACTCAGCCGTAATCGGAAGTACGTTACCGTGCGGGTCAGTCACGCCTAGCGAAAGAAGTCGTTTCCCGCGTGCAGGGCCAGCCTTCATCATCACAAGAGCTGCTAATTTAATAGGGACTATCACTTCTTCTGGCGCGTCCGATGGTAAGACGGCTTCTATGCGATCAATAAACCGAATCGCACTCAGGACTTTGTCTTTCTCTTCTAAGACGCTTTCACATAGCGCTGCTACAAATACCCGTGGCATATCTTTGTTCTGTGTCATAGTTCACCTTTAGCGGTCTTAGAAGCACGTTTCTAACACTTTATCCATAAGGTTGTAAACGTCACGGTTGTTGAAACGGAATTCGAACTCGTTCAAGTAGAGAGGGAGGTACTTACCGGAGACCTTATGAAACACGCCAACCACCCCGCGTTTGAACAAGCTCCAAACGTTCTCACATCCGTTAGTATGAAGCGGCTCGCTGTTCTCTTGAGTCTGCCGCGTAGACCTTTTTGTTTGCCGCCTAAATAAGTCCTTGAACGCATTCGCTGGCCCAACGGCCTGCGTTGTATCAAATGTTCCGGCGAAAACGTCAAGCGCCTTGAATCTGCTGGCAAGACTGGAAAGCATTGTGTTTTGTCAAGGGGACAATCACCCAGCGTAATTACCTTATGAACGCTCGCAGCGCCTCAATTCGCTGGCTCAATTCAAGTGGTGATAAATGCCGATACTGTTCAGGGACCATCTCTCTCGACGTAGCTTCGCGAGCCGCTACCAGTATCTGATACTCGACCGCCATCTCGTCGCGAGCCGGGCTGAACTCGTTGGCTACTTGTTCGATGTCTTGCTGGCCGGTCTTATCGCGCCCGGCCTGGCGACTCACGCGTCGCGCGCGGATCAGCATCGATTCGATGTCAGCGCCCGACAGCGTCAGCTTGTTCCTGGTGATCGGCGACCAGTCAGTCACTTCGTGCCCAATCTTGTGCTTGTGAACCATCGCCTCGATGACTGCCAGGCGATCTTCTTCCGAGTCGGGGTAGAACAACGATATGTGTTCTTCGGCGCGGCCTTGTCGCTTCAAGTCGATGGGCAATAAGTCGGGACGGCTGGTCATCAGTATCCACAATATGCGTCCGCGGTTTCGCGTGTCGCCCATCGCCGCCGCAAGCTTCGAGAATATTCGCGCGTCAACGCCTGAATCTCCGCCGCTCTCGCGCGAGCCGAGCGTCGCGTCCGCTTCGTCTACCAGCACTACGATCGGCGCAAGCGTCTGAAGCAGGTTCAATATCTTTTCGAGATTCGCTTCGCTCGATCCGACCCATCGCTCGCGAAAGTTCTTGAACGCGACGACGTTCAGGCCGCAATCGTGCGCGAAGCACTCCGCAAGAAACGTCTTGCCTGTTCCGATTGGGCCGGAGATCAGAATTCCCATCGGCGCTTCTTCGGTGTTTCCCGCGCGAATCGTGTCTGCGATCGAGCTCATAAACGCCTTCGCTTTAGCCATCCCGCCAACCGAGTCCAACCCGAATCGCGGGTGAACGAATTCCACCAGGCCGACGCATTCGGCTTCGATCAGTTCCTTCTTTTTTTGGCGAATGCGGTCGAGCGTGAGCGCGTTGTTCTCAGTCGCTGCGCTTCGCATCAACGAATTCAAGTGAACGCGATTGAGCCCGGATGTGGTCAGCGCCAATTGCTCATCGGTGACCTCGCTTGAGAGCTGCGGCAACTGACCGCGCAGATGCCCGATGAACTCGAGCCGTTCCCGATCGTCGGGGTAAGGAATGTCGATCGCCGACAGCCGCGAGTTCTGCCGTATGCGCGGATGAACCTCGGCCACGCTCTCCGCGACCAATATGACGATGTTGTCCTTCTTCAACAGGCGCGAGCTTGTGATCCAACGCTGAAAGGCTACGAGGTTGGTGCGATCGTCGCCCGACATGTAGCTCACGTCGCCAGCCGGGATAATCGTGTCGAGGAAATTGATGATGACGGCAACCTGATCGCCGTAGAGCAGGAAGTGCTCGATCAAAGGGAGCGCGCGGCCAGGCTCTTTTGGAAGCTGCCGCAGCGCGTCCCGATTCATCAACGGGTCGGACACGCGAAGCAACGCACCGAACTGGCGCTCGGCTTCCTGAGAACCGAACTTGATCCCTTCGCTGCGATTGTAAGTCAGCAGATGCTTAGTCCCGACCAGCTCTCGCTGAAGGTAGTTGAGCAGGCTGATGTACTCAGTGCCCGAGCGCACCAGATCGTAGATGTTGTTGTAGAGAAGAAAATGACTGGCTTCGCCCGCGTAGTATTTGCGCGCCATCCGCGCTGCCCACGAGGGGAGCTGCTCGATCTCGTCTAGCAATAGTCTTGTTCGTGCTGATGACATAGCTGTTTAGGGTTCCCGGTTCCGAGTTCAGGGTTCCGAGTTCAGGGTTCAGGATTTAGGGTTTAGGCTTCAGCAATGTTGTTGAGGGTTTGGACGCGGAACCCTGAACTCGGAACCCTGAACCCTGAACCCTGAACTACTGTCCTTGCGCAAGCGGACGCCCGTGTTGCGACGACGAGCGCTCGGAGAGGTCCAACTGGCTCATGATCGGAGCCGTCTCGTCGAGTATTTCCTTCGTCAGTTCGATCGAAGACAACAGGGACTCGAAATCGAGCGACGAGATGTGCTCGGGAGTCGGCATCGTTATCACCTGATCGTTCACCAGACCGAAGAAGCTCTCGATCGATTGAAGCTGCGCTTCAACACGCTTCATCGAGCGCTCGATGTCGTCGTAGGTCTTCATCCTCTTTTGAAGGAACTCGAGATTGGTTTGATAGAGCCGCCGCGTGTCGTCATCGGGCGCGGTCGCGATGGCCCGCTCCGCTTGCTGAATCTGGTTCTGAATCGTCTGGCGATTGATCGAGCGCATGTGATTTTTGCGCCGCCGGTAGGTGTCGAGTAAATCGACGTACGACTCCCAGTAGACGTCGAGCGTCTCGATCCTCTCGGGCACTTCTGAAACCCCGGTGAATTTCTTGTAGTTCTGATAGATCTGGTTCTTCATCCACCGAAGGTACTCGACAGCTTCGCGTTCGCGCGGGTCGAAAGTCTTGACCAGGTCTTCACGTCTGCGATTCCGCTCTGCCAGTGCGCGCCGCCTCGTTCTCTGATCCACAAGCCTGCGATACCCCGGCGTGTTCGGCACTGTCGAGAGGTAGAGAGCTTCAACAGCGCCGCCAGCTACCAGCGGCCCCCACCAAGCAAGCCATTGCAAGACGGCAAAACCCGGAGCGGCGCTAACCGCAAAGACCGCAAGCGCGACGAATAACACTATCGCCCAGATGTTGAGCGGTTCCTTTATCGCTTCCTTAACGTAGCTGACTTGTTCTGCCATAGTCTCGAATTGTTCCACCCATCGACTGCAGAGGGTCTATCATCGCGAGCGTTCGGTTTCGAGCTTGAGGATGCGTTCCTCGAAGTCGTCACGATCGTTGAGCAGCTTTCCGACGTCATTGAACACCGTCCGGAACCGTACTTTCAGCTCCTTGAACTCGTCGTAGACCCATCGAACCCTCCGGTCCATGCTCTCCAGCCGCTGCTCCATTTGTTGCTGACGTTCTTCGATGGTAGTCAGACGAGCTTCGATGGTCGTCAGACGAGCTTCGATGGTCGTCAGACGAGACAGGACCAGCTCCCAAATCGGCCGGGTCTCGTGGAGTCTCGCGTCCACTTTTACTTCGAGTTCTTTCTGACGCTCCTCGATGTGGTCTAACCTCGTGTTCACCGCATCAAGCTGCGTTTGCTGACCCTGGACGATGCTCAGAATCTGATCCAGCTTCTCATCCGCATTCGAAAGCCTCTTCGTTGGATCGTCGCTCATGATTATCTCCAATCCGCGCCGGCTACCTTACTCAAGCGCCTTCGCCCTATCGGAAGGTCCCAGCGTTTTTTCCCCGGCCGAGTCGCTGTGAATCGAAGGCGGCGCGGGTGTTGAAGCGGACGCCTCGGGCGCCAGTCCCATTTGCCGCTTGTAAGCGGTCAACGTGTCTTCAACCTGAATGTTCAGCGATTCGCGTTCGATGTCTTGAATCTGCGATTCGACTCCTCCGGTAGCCAAGTCCATCCGGGCTTCGGCCGCCGCGGACCGCCGCTGAATTCGCTCGCGCATCTCCTGGAAGGTGCCCGCGTCATCGCCAATCTGGAACGAAGCCATCGCTTGCGAGAGCTGCTCCTGCATCTTCGCGCCACGCGCTTCGTTCACCAGTTGTTGAGCTTCGGCCGTGCGTTTCTTGACTTGAAGGATGTAGTTGTCCAGAAACTTCTTCGCTTGCTCGGACGCCGCGTGAGAAGTCTCGAGCTGCTGCCGCGCGCGCTCGAGCGCCGTCTGCTTTTCCTGAAGCGCTGTGATGTAGGTACGCGCGATATCGTCGCGGTTCGTCTGGATGGCGGCCTTGACCTTGGCGTCGTAGTCTTTGATCTCGCGCTCGAGTATGACGACTTCCTTCTGCAGAAGCTTCTCAGTAGCCATCACCTGCACGACGTTGTTCTGCATCTGCGGGACCTTCTCGCGCATATCGCGGATGGTCTGTTGCAGGATCAGCTCGGGGTCTTCGGCGCCCTCGATGAGTCCCCCGAAAATGGAACGGAACAGCCTCTTGAGTCTAGCCCACATTTCCCCTCCTAAATCGGCGGCCTCGGTTCCACGCTTGCGGCCCGCTCAACAGCATGGCGGGCATTCGACTTCGCTAAAACAAGGCGCGCGGGGCGAGGCATATTGAAATTCGTCACTAGTCTACCATAACAAAACACCTGCGAAAAATTTAAACTGCCCCCTAAAGTTTGTAGTCCGGCCTTTAGGCGGAAGTTTGGGAATTGGTCCGTAGTCCGTAGTCAGTAGTCCGTAGCA
>JBGQGO010000302.1:0-6763 GCA_041497455.1 Blastocatellia bacterium
CCTAAAGGCAAGCTGGACCTGGGCGAGACCATCGAAGAAGCCGCACTGCGCGAAGTAAGAGAAGAAACCGGGCTCGAGTGCCGCATCATCCGAAAGCTCGCGACGATGCGTTACGCCTATCGAACGCGCAATAAAGGACGGCTCAGACCGAAGGCTGTGCACTACTTCCTGATGGAACGTGTGAGTGGTGACATCCAGGTTCCAGGCGACGAAGTCGATCGAGCAGAGTGGTTCGACTTTGACGAGGCCTCCCGAAAACTTAGCTACGAGCAGGACAGAAAGCTGCTCGCCTCACTTTAGCGAGCGAGAACTATGCTTGTTGTTATAGAATGGCTGTGCCTCCTGACGATCCCGCCCCGTGGAGCAAATTCGATGTCTGAAAAGAAATCGCTCATAACGCTGACCACCGACTTCGGCGAGGCCGACTACTTCGTTCCGGCGATGAAAGGCGTGATCTTAGGGATCAACCCTGCGGCCGAAATCGTCGACCTGACGCATCTGATCCCTGCGCACGATATCCACGCTGCGGCCTTTACGGTGATGTGCTGCTACAAAGATTTTCCCATTAACACGATTCACCTGGTAGTCGTGGATCCGGGGGTCGGATCGGCTCGGCGACCGATAATGGTGATGACCGATGACTACAACTTCATAGGTCCTGACAACGGAGTGTTCAGCTATATCTATCAGCGCGCGCACGTCAATCGAGTTGTGCACTTCACGACAGAGCATTATTTCCGCCAACCGGTGTCCAGCACGTTTCACGGCCGCGATGTGTTTGCACCGTGCGCGGCTTACGTGTCGAAGTTGATCGACTGGCGAATGATGGGCGAAGAGATCAGCGATTCGGTTCGGTTCAACACTCCCACGCCGGTCGTTATGTCTGAGAGACAGATTCGAGGAACAGTAATTCACGTCGACCGGTTCGGGAACCTGATCACGAACATCACTTCGGCTGAGCTGACAGAAGAACTTATTCGCGCCGGCGCCCGAGTGCGAATCGGTGCCCACGAAGGGGCGCGGGTGCTGTCTCATTTTGCCGAAGCTAACCCGAACGAACTATTCGCCTACTTCGGCAGCGCGGGTTTCCTCGAACTCGCCGTGCAGCGCCAATCAGCGGCGCGAGTTGTCGAGGGCCGTCGAGGAATCGAAGTCGAAGTGGTCGTTCCTTGAGCCAAGAGAGCCCGCGCGTTGGTAATGCTGTAAAGCCTGGGTTCAGCGAGAGGCTTGGGTCAGGTTGCGGTTGGCGAGCTAAAAGAATACGGCGTTACGGGTCGCATTTCCTAGGTCAGGTGCCGCAGCCGACTTTCTTAGAATTGCACCGTTTCTGAACCCCTGTGCGTGTGGATGATTGCTTTATCCTCATAAAGATGGGTAACACAGTGTTCTGCCAACGAACGCTTACCAGACTGGCAGAAGGCTTTCACATATGAGAACACGGTCTCAGGGAAAGGGTGCGGATTCTCTATAATGATTACTCCACCATGCGTACAAGGCTTGTAAATCCTCTCGTTGATAGTATTTCTATCTCTGGTCAAAAGTATGCACCCCTCGTCTAAGGTTGCACGCACAAGGTCATCATCTCCAGTCCAGGGATTGAACCCATATTCAATCGTTGTCTTTGCTTTGATTGCTCCTAGCTCGTTTAGCTTATCGACGTGGTCCGGGCCTAAGTTGAAATCAACCACTAGTTTAATGTGGGTCACATGTTATCTCCAAAACATCCTGTGCGAAAGCAACGGCTTCTTTTATTTGCTCTTCCGTGACATGTGGAGCGTAATAGTCTGCCACGGCCTTAATACTGCCCCGCATATAGATTTGAGACAATACATCACCAACGGACAAGCGCAACTCACGAACATGCGGTATGCCGTCGAATATTCCTTTCTCGATGCTGACCTCCGGGTGCTTCTTGATGCATTCTTTCAAAATGAAACGGATTCTTCGCCTAAACGCTGCTTCTCTATCATGAGCCCGCGGCCTATACGGCCAGCCACGGACCGTCACGCGTCGATTGCCGCCGGCGATACGCCCTGACCGCTTTTTGGGCGGCCATCCATGGCTCGAAGACTGCGCAAGCAGAGACATTTCATTCTCGTGATTGCAGCTATAGTCATCTACTTGTCTTGCGCTCATCATCGATTGCCACCTTTCTCATTAACTTTCTACCATATTTTGCGAACTTTCTCATGGCCGCCTGCAAATTAAAGCGATTAGTTGCTAACAGCATGAACCCCCAGGCCGTCACGCTAGTGCTATCCTCCAGTCTCTGAAATATGGCACTGTCTAAATCCGCATCTTCTGGAAAGTCAAGATTCAGCCCGGTGACCGTGCAGCCTGCCAAAGTCTCGTCATTCACCGTCAACGGAAATGGAGGCGGCACGATCGGAATGTAATGCTTATCAAATTCAAAGCCCCCTTCCACGAACGCTACAACTTTGCTGATTCTAAAGTAGCGACTTATGCGCTATGGTGTGGGGATTCCCAGGGAGTTGGACTGATGCACAGCCCCACACAGATTTACATCAGCACCCGCTCGCACAGCACCCGCTCACTCGTTGACACGGTTGCGCACGTATCCTATCCTTCGATGTTGGACATCACCCACGAGAGTTTTGGGTAGCGCCCTGGCGTCAACCGCGGCCGAAAGGAACGAAACACGAACATGTCGAGCGAAGCAAACGTCGCCAAAGCCGGGCTCGAAGGAATCGTCGCCGCGCAATCGTCAATCAGCGACGTCAACGGCGACGAAGGCAAACTCATCTACGCCGGCTACGACATTCACGACCTGGCGCAGCACGCGACTTTCGAAGAAGTCATATACCTACTGTGGAACGGCAAACTCCCGACAGCGGTCGAACTCGCCACGCTCAAGTCTCAGCTCAACAGCGAGGCCGGGCTGCCGAGTGAAATCATAGACTTGATCCGGCTGCTTCCGAAGACCGCTAACCCGATGGAAATGCTGCGTACGGTTGTTTCGGCTCTCGGCCTCTACGATCCGGACGGCGCGGACAATTCGCTCGAAGCAAACGCCCGCAAAGCCATAAGGCTTACGGCAAAGTTCCCGATAATCGTCACCACCTTTCAGCGAGTGCGCAACGGGCAGCAGCCGGTCCATCCGCACGAGGGGCTGTCGCTGGCGGGTAACTTCTTGTACACGCTCACTGGCGAGGAGCCTGACGAGGTCGCCACCCGCACGATGGACGTCGCGTTTGTTCTTCACGCAGATCATGAGTTGAATGCTTCGACGTTTGCTGCGCGCGTGACGGCAGCGACAATGTCCGACATGTACTCGGCCATCGTGTCCGCGATCGGCACGCTGAAAGGTCCCCTTCACGGCGGCGCCAACGAGGGCGTGATCAATTATCTGCTCGAAATCGGCAGCGTCGAAGCGGTCGAGGCTTGGGTCAAGGACGCGTTCGCTCACAAGAAGAAGATCATGGGTTTCGGTCACCGGGTTTATCGGACCGTTGATCCGCGAGCGACCCACCTCGTCGAGATGTCGCGCCAGCTCGGTGAGCGTACGGGCGAAACCAAGTGGTACGAGATGTCCCGGAAGATGGAAGAGATCGTCACGCGCGAGAAGCATCTAAACGCGAACGTCGACTTTTACTCGGCGTCGACCTACTACGCGCTCGGCATCCCGACCGATCTGTTCACGCCGATCTTTGCGTGCAGCCGTATTTCCGGATGGACCGCGCATGTGCTCGAGCAGTTCAGGAACAACCGCTTGATTCGGCCGCGAGCTGAGTACATCGGGCCGCGCGGATTGAAGTACGTTCCGATTGAAGAACGGGGTTAGGTTTGGTCGATGGCTTGTGCCGGGGGATTACCTGACCAAGCTCCCTCCGCAATTGGCGAAATGAGTCTGGTCCTACGAACGAGTCTCTTCGAGCAGCGCGCGCGTCGCGTCGAAACGGCCGAGTGACTTCATAGCAGCAAGCGCACGTTCGAGGGCCGGCTCGATGTAAGGTATGTACACCGAATTGCCAGCCGCGGCCTGCGAGGCGTAAGTCCCGATCGCCTTTAGCATTCGCTGCACGGTCATCATCTCAAGCTCGAATCGAAACTCACCAACGTCCGGCAGCGGCACCTTCGATGCCGTCTTCATCTCAATGAACAATTCGATCAACTCAAGCACGACTTCGCGAGAGAGCGTCGTGTATGGATCGCTCAGCAGTGAAGCGACATCGTAGCTCGCGGGTCCCATTCGCGCGTCTTGATGATCGATGATGAACATCTCTCCGCCGTGCATCATAAGGTTGCGAGCATGATAGTCGCGATGGGTGAGCACTCGCGGGCGGGCCGCAAGCTCCGAGCAGAGCGTCTTGAAATCCTGCTGAACCGCGTTGGCCGTCGCCCGGTCCAGCTTTACCTGCAGATACTTGTTGAAGTAGTTCGCGAAGAAGAACCCCAGCTCCCACCGAAGCTTTGCTTCATCGAACGCCAGATGCGAGCAGATGGAACCGGCCTCCAGAGCCTGTTCCGTGGCGTCTTGGATTCGGACCACAAGCTCGAGCGCATGCTGGTAAGCTTCAATTACTTCGGCGTCCGAGCGATCGTTCAACCAGTCCTGTAGCTTAATGTCGCCGACATCTTCGATCAGCATCGCGGCGTCCGCGCCCGAAGTCCCAAGCACGGGCGGGACAGGCAGACCGGCTGCGATCAAGAGTCCAGTGACCTCGATGTGAGCGCACGGATCGTTGGCGAACGTTAGCCGTGCGGATGGATTTCCAGCCTCAGCCTTCGCCAGTCTGTCGACAGCGCTTTCGGTTTCGTCAAAGGGCGCGCCGTACAACGCGACGATGACGCTTGTGCCTCGCGCCTCGGCACGAAAGTACGAACGGGTGGACGCGTCGCCGGTCAGTCTGGTTACGGATGCTTCGCCGACCGGCACGTTCAGGTGATGCGCCGCCAGGCGAGGAATTGCCGATGATCGGTCTGTCTCGATTGGTGAAGCCATAAGCGTCAACGGAGTAGCATAGACTTTAGTCTGTGTTGCCTGGTGAGACGAGCAGCCTTAGGCCACACAGACTAAAGTCTATGCTACCACTCAGATGGGAACGATGACATTCTCGCCGACTACTTCGCCCCGCTCAATTTGACGCACAATATCACGCCGTACAACCACTGCACGATCAATCACAGCGTTAGCAGGGATGCTCACACCGTCGGCCAGGACGGACCGTCGCACTCGCGCGCCGCTCTCAACCGTAACCCGATCCCACAAGACCGACTGCTTGACGCTCGCGCCCTGTTCGATCACGCAATCTTCGCCGGTGATCACCGACCCGCCTCGCATCAATCGGAGGTGGGCTTCCAGGTAACGGCTCAGGGTGCTCATCTCGTACCAGTCGGCCGCTGAGACGTGCCCGATCACCGCTTCGCGCGCCGCTATCGCTTGAGGGTAGACGTGAATGGTCGAATGAGAAAAGCAGCCGCGCGGAATGTAGCCGAAGATTCGCGGCGATAGCACCTGAATACCGGTGAACATCAAGGGCGCGTCCCCGGTTGTCGCGACGACGCTGCCGAGGTTGCCCGCGGCTTCGGCGGCCGCGGCTTGCGGCAAAGCAGCGTCCGGGAACCCGGCGAACCGCGTGATCCAACCATGATCATCTATCTCTACTATGCTGAAGTGCTCGAGCGCGGCGTTCCGCTTTAGCACCAGCGTGGCGATTGCGTTTTGTTTGCGATGCTCGGCGATCACCTGGCCGAGATCGATGTTGGTGACGATTTTTCCGTTGATGACCACGAAGTCGTCGTCAAGCAGCGACTCGCGAACGCGATCCAGCGCGCCCGATGTTCCAAGTATTTCGTCTTCCACCGAGTACTCGATCTTGACTCCGAGTTGGGAACCGTCCCCTAGAGCCACGCGAATCGACTCGGGTTGATGATGGAGGTTCACGATTATGTCGCGAATTCCGTGAGAGGCCAGGTACTCGACCGAATAGTTGATCAACGGGCGATTAAGAAAAGGTATGGCGGCCTTGGTCCGATCCTCTGTGAGCGGCCAAAGCCGGGTGCCGAATCCCGCTGCTAGTATGAAAGCCTTCATGAGTGGTCAGTAGTCCGTAGTCAGTAGTCAGTGGTCAGTAGTCAATGGTCAGTAGTCAATGGTCAGTGGTCAGTGGTCAGTAGTCAGTGGTTAGTAGTCAGTAGTCAGTGGTCAGTCGTTTGTTGAGCACTTAGAATGACTGCGGACTACTGACTACGGACTACTGACTACGGACCACTGACCACTGACTTCTACTTGAAAACCAAATCTTCGAGCGGGACGCCTCGCGCTCTGCAACGCGATGCCTGAAGCTCCGGATAGCTTTCGCGAATGATGTCGTTAGCGGAGAATCCCGCGGTGTCCAAGGCCTTCAACACGCTGCTTTCGTCGCCTTCGATCTCGATGAAGTTTCCCATCGGCGTTTCATCCAGCACTACCTTCAACTCGCGGCCGTCGAGAGCGACGGTGTAACCCGTGCGGTACTTCTGATACCTGAATGAACGATGATAGCCCAGTCGCTCGAACAGCTCGATCAGCCGCTCCGGCTCATCGACTGCGGTCTCGATTTCCTCTCTCACTTTGAGCCGGGACTCATGAGTCTGCTTAACAACGCCCTTGTAGGTAACCGTGCCCTTGCCGTTGACTGATCGAACGCGGAGGGCCGCTCCTTGTTTGAAGAGTGACTGATCAGGCAGATCGAGCAGCCAATTGTCTTCAAAGTGGCGGGGCGTTGCGAGTACTAGCTGGAGTCCCGCCTTGCGAAGGCGA
>JBGQGO010000303.1:0-6748 GCA_041497455.1 Blastocatellia bacterium
CAAGCCCGGACCGGCGAACGCGGGAAAGACGTTCTTGATCTACGCGAGCGGACCAAACGGCACGAGTCGCAACCTGACAGAGTTGCCGGCGGGGGCGCCCGCAGGTTGTCCGTTGGGCAATGAGCAAGGCGTCAAGGTCACGTTCAGATGCAGGTCGAGCGGCGGCTCGGGTGACACACCTCCCAAAATTGGCGATCCTCCCATAGTTAGCTGCCGGCTTGATCGCAGCGAATTGGGCGTATTCACTTTGACCATGATTGGGGTCGGTCTAAGGGAGGGCGACACGGTGACAATCGGTGGTGTGACTCCAAAGAAGCTGAAGTTCAAGGACCCCGACCCAACGAGCAACTCGTTTAGAAGAATGATCGCAAAGGGACGGGTATGTGATGGACTGCCCGGGCCGATCGTGTATAGATCCGCAAACGGCCAAACCAACGCCGTCTTCCAATGTGCAGCGAGTTGTCAGAATTAGGGGACGCCGCCAGCGTCGAGATCAGCGTGGCCGTAATCAGTAGCTTCAATGAGTCACGAGAGTTAGAATCTGATGGCAAGAGAACAGCAAACAAGCTGCCAGGAGAGTTAGTATGACGGCAACTCTGACTCCGCCAGAACAAGTAACCCAAAAAGTCGTTCTCGACAACATCAGTTGGGAAACCTACCAACGCCTGATGGAAGAGCGGGGCGAGCGCCCTAAGCCACGCTACGCTTATGACCGCGGGAGACTCGAGATAATGGTTAGCTCATATGAGCACGAAAACCTCAAGCACGATTTGGCTACTCTCGTAGAGGTCATTGCAGAGGAGCTAGGGATTGATATCGTGGGTGCTGCGTCGACGACTTTCCAGCGCGAGGACCTAGCGCAGGGGTTCGAGCCTGACGCCTCCTTTTACCTTCAGCAGGCCACCCGCATACGAGGCAAAAAGCGCATCGACTTGGACACCGACCCGGCGCCTGAGTTGGTCATCGAGATAGACATCACCCATCCCTCGCTGAACAAGTTCCCGATCTTCGCAGGCTTGGGAATTCCGGAAGTCTGGCGGTATCACAAAAAGGCTCTGACCATCTTAAAGCTGGAAGGTGAGACTTACCAGGCACAGGAAGCCAGCGAGATATTCCCGGGACTAACGAGCGCTGACCTGACACGGTTGATCGCCGAGAGCCAGCAGATGAAACGCACCGAGTGGCTGCGTAGCGTACGCGAATTGGTACGTGGGCTGAAATTGCAACCGTGATGAATCTGCCAACGCGCTGCGCGTACCCGCTTAAGCGACCTGCTTGACCTCTTCCCCGATTTCGTACAAGAACTCTGGAGCGAAGTCCGCCCCGTTAGGCCACTCGATAGTGTTCGTCTCCTCATTCAAGGTCACTCGTTTGAAGAACGCGGGATCCTTTAGAGGCTCGAATACCTCCCCATAGAGTTCGCTGGACAGATCGACTTTCTTTACGATCCTGTCACTGAACTCCAATTCAAGCTCGTAGGATTGAAGGTAATTAACGCGAGTCACATGCAAGAACATATCGCCTGTCACACATTACTATTCGGCCGCTCGCACGGCCATCTCCGCGGCGCTCTCCGCATCGTTCACTTCAGCAGCCGCGCGGTTGCCCGACTCGAGCGCGCCGTTCATCCATCCGTGCCACACCGAAGTGTGCTCGCCCGCGAAGTGTACTCGCCCCTCCGGACGTTGAGCGATCGGTAGCAGAGTCGTCATCTGGCCCGGCTCGAAATACGCAAAAGCCCCGCGCGCGAATTCTTCCTCATGAAAAATCTCACTCGTCCCACCCAGGTACTGACTGTCGAGCCCGCTAAACAGTTTGCCCATCTGTCGAAGGACAAAGCTCTGACGATCGCTCTCGCTCATCGCGCCCAGCTCGAGCGCGCGCTGTCCGCCCGCGTACGATGTCAATATCCCGTTCTTACCCCCTTGCGTGAGCGTCGGCGAGTAGGTGTTCTGAATCGGAAGATCGCTCAAGCTGTAACCGTTGAAGCCGGCTTGCTCCCAAACGCGCGTTCGGAACTGGAGGTACGTCCGAGTCACCGGCGTCAGCTTCAGCTCGTTGATCGCGCGCTGCTTGTCTTCTGAAAAAGCCGGCGAAACCTCGATGTCTTTCAAGACCGGGAATGGGAGTGTGCAGATGACACGGTCGGCGGTGATCGTTTGAATCCCATCGGAGTTTGAGTAAGTGACCGTCACGCTGTTCTGATTCTGTTCGATGCGCGTGACGATGGACGCCTTCCTGAACTGCTTCTTGACCTTTCGCTTGAGCGCGTACGCCAACTGATCGTTGCCATCAACTATTTCGTAGAAGAACGAGTCCGCGGCGATCGCTTCCGTTACTACCCCATCCAACGCCGAGAACGAATCGAGACCGAATCCCAGCAGCCCAAGCTGCGAAGCCGCGATGATGTCGATCGCTCCATCCGAAGCTCCCAGGTCTGACAGCAACTGCTTGAGCGAGACTCCGTCAATCGCTCTCAACTCGTCGGGCGGCCAGTTGGGCTTTCGCGGATTGCCGACCGCGCTCATGTAGTTTTCCAAGTAGAGCCCAATGATACCGAACACACCTTTTTCTCGCTCGGCTGCGGTGAGATGGAACGGAATGTCGGTCGGGCCTGCCGAGTTAATGCGAAACCGATTCCCCCGAATGTTGGCTATCGAATCGAAGTCGAAAAGGGACGCCCGTCGAAGCGGCAACCCGAAGTCTGTCGCGTAGCCGTAGGTGAATCCGTGCGATTGAGGAAAGCTTGTCGCGCCCGCTTCGGCGTACTGCCCGTTGGCGAAATCGCGGATGGTCTCCACCCGCCCGCCTGGGAACTTGCGCGCTTCAAGGATGGTGACGTTGTGCCCGGCTTGCTTCAACTCGAACCCAGCCGCGAGTCCCGCAAGTCCGCCGCCGAGGATGACGACGTTCTTGGGTTCGCTCATCAACTTGATCCCGCCGCGCCGCTCGGCTCTGGCGATACGGGGCGCGAGCGCAAGCGCGGCCGCGCTCAAGCTGAGATCTCGAATGAACTGACGGCGATCGATGACTCGCGACATTCGTTTCTCCAAAGGTCTTGGAGCCTTTATGCTACAGTCGCAAACTCGGCTTTGCAACAGTTGAGAACCCTCTGCCCAACGAGCCCCTTTCTTCTTGGCTGTTTTTTTCGTTTGAACTCCAACCGGTAATTTCGATTTTGTCCATTAGTGAACAGAAACAACATCGCGAATAGGCATATCATTCGTCTCTTACCGATCTTGAAAAGGGGGCCTTCCAAAAAAGGAGAGTATGCTAATGATACAGAGCGTAAGAAAGAAGAACATCGTCGTGATGTTGCTGGTGCTCGTTTTTGTTATGTTGACCTTTGCTACGGACAGCCTGGCTCACCGGCGGCCATACAGACATCACCACAGCAAGACGAAGGGCGCCATTATCGGCGGAGTCGTCGGCGCGGTAGGCGGAGGCTTGATCGGCGGGAAGAAGGGCGCTGTGATTGGAGCCGGAGCGGGCGCAGGAACGGGCTACGTCGTCCAGCGTCACCGAAACCGCAGGCATCGCCGCCACATTAGACGTCAATAGAAGACTGCGGATCGGCTGATTGATGCTAGGCAGGTCTTTGCCGGGAGCCGGCCTGCTAGATTTCTTCTACACGGAGCCCGCCCGTCGGCAACGCCCCGGTATCGCTGCGCGGCGTTTCACTTCTGATTGCCGGCGGCGGGACTCCGATCTTTGCAAGCAGCTTCTTCTTTATCAGCTCGTCGTAGAGCCGCCACTTCATGCGAACCAGTTCGTCGTCTACGATTCCGGCCAGAAACCCGATCGGTATTTCGAACCCGCCCGCGCCGCGGCGGCCACCGCCGTAGTGGCGCCCGGTCTCGGCCGTACCGAGCGCTTCCTTTAGGAACTCGTCGGGGTTCAATGTCACTTTGGCCGTTCGCATCGAGCCTACGACCATCTCGCGATCGCCTTTGAGGATGATGCCGTAGACGATGGCCGTGTGTACGTTTTCTTCAGTCATCAGGAAGTCCGCGGCTTGCGGAATCGAGTCTCGATCCTCGCTTCTGAGAAATCCCACACCTGATATCGAATAGCTCTCTCGAATCTCGCGATTCTCGAGCGCGAGCCGAATCACATCCATCACCGTCTTCGAGCGCTTCACCGAGAGGATGTCCTCGAGCAGCGAGGAATCCGCTATGCGGCTGAGGAAGCTTGCGGCTTCCAACTCTTCGGCGCGTGCGCGGATCAGCCCCGACGTCTCGCTGCGGATGCCGTGCATCAGCGCGGTTGCGAGCTTCACGTGGTTGGCGTCGCTCTTGTTCAACTCGAGCAGGCCTTCGCGGATGTACTCGGTGTAGATCGTAGCGGTGGCGCCGATCTGGCGTATGTCGGTGAACTCGGCTTGAATCCGGTCCTGCTTCTCATGATGGTCTACGATCACGACCGGCTTAACGCCGACAGCGGCGAATCGATCCGTCAGCGCCGCGGTCGTGCCCTGATTATCGACGAACACCGTGCCCTTGTACTGTTCGAGGTTGTAGCCCTCGGTATACCGGACCATACCCAACTCAGTCAGTTGCACGAGAGCGAGATTCTCCTGATGACTTATTCGGCCTTCGTAGATGATGTCACATTCAACGCCGAACCTTGCGGCAATCAGCTTGTGCGCCCAGGCGGTCGAGATCGCATCGGGATCAGGGTAATCCTGCATCACGATGGCGTGTCGCTCGCCGCGATGGGCTTCAAGGACGGCTGCCAACTCGGCGGCTTTGCTCATCGGGTGGGCACCGCCGGGCTTCGCGCTCACATCGGTCAGTGGTTTGCGGTCTCGGGACATGAGTATCTCCTTCCATTCTGCCCAATGGCGCGCTCATTAATCGGCGCGTCTTTGACGCCAACTGCTTCCGGTTACCCAGGAGTGATTCTAGTCTGAAGGCGGGTATGGCACAACAAGGGGTCGTAGTGCTCATTAAATTTCTCCCTTCTTCATCTTTTCAACAAAGAGGATCGGATTCATCGCTAAAAACAACCAGTTCGGTGGGGTTTTCGCCACGCGGCGATAGCATCTGGGTGCGCGTCAGATTTTAGCGGGCGAGTAGGCAGGTTTCTCCCGTAGTACTCGCTTGTCCGCTATGCGTTGCTCGAGCATCTTCATCATCCAGTCGTGCTCTACATTGTCGAAGAATCCCTTGATATCCGCCTCGCCAATGTAGTTTGTTGATTCCCTCTCGACTGCTTGAGTCAGCGCCCTCAGCGCATCGTGACAGCTTCGGTGTGGCCGGAATCCATAGGAGCCTTCCGTGAAATCTTGCTCATAGATCGCCCCCAGTATCCGGGCCAGCGCCGATTGCACAAGCTTGTCCTCCAGTCTCGGTATTCCCAACGGCCTTTGTTTGGTGCTCCCAGGCTTCGGGATGTGCACCCTTCGCACTGGTTGTGGCCGATACGCCATCCTGTGTAGCCTTCCTTTCAGACTTCTAAGGTTGGCTTCCAGATCCTCGGCGTACTCAGCCTTAGTCACCTCATCTATCCCGACGGCTTTGTCTGCACTCAGCCGCTTGAAGCACTCAAGCAGCATCTCCTCGTTCATCAAGTAGTACAGATTGTGCTCGTGTTGACTTCCGTTGGTATGAACACGTCGTCCTTCCTATTGTCAGGTATTACGGGGCTATCGGGATAGAAACTGGGCGCGCACCACCTTAGGAGGGGAGTGACCGTCCTCCACTCTTTCGATTGTGGAGGGGGTGCCTAGTCCCTCCATAGCCTACGTTTCCCAGAGCCCCCCTATGATCCCGGACGGTCGGATTTCCCGAGTCCGGTTCGAGGCCGCAGCTTCCCGTCTTCTTATACTTCGTGGGCCTTCCTTTGATCCGCTTAGTTTAAGTCTTTGGCCAAACATTCACTCAGCATGTCAAAGTTTGCTCACGACATAGCTCAGTTCGTGAGCACAGAGTCTCTCCAGTTCTGCGTCTGGAACTCGGCTCCTTCCCCGAGCGCTGCGTGCCCAGAGGCCCTTCGCTTAGGAGAGCGTTGCCTCTCCTTCTCTGCTACTACGGCCTCATGTGCCAGTCCTGATGCCTCCCGCTTCCTTCGCTTTCACTCGGTCGCGGGTCCTTGCAGCTTGGGCCACCTACTGCTGGTCATCAGCACCTTCCCGACGTTATCTCCGTGAGTCTTTCTCTGGATGCTTGGACCTAATACCCCGGCGGTTCTTCTGATGCATCTACCCGTTTCTTCTCAGAAGACATCGGCCTTCCCCAGGGAAAGATTGGGTCGGCACTCAGCCACTTTCCGCGCAGCGACTTCTGCGCGGAGGTTGTTTTCGGGGCTGTTGTCATTCGCTTTAGCTTCAGGCCTCCAGTTTTGCTCGCCACCCAGGTCGCTCCCACCGATTCGGTACTAGACCGAATGGCAGCCGTGGCTTTTACGTCCGAGCACCGTGAAGGTCGTTACCTCCCTCCACGTCGGATATGCTAGCCGTCTGAATCGGGCAATTGACGGCAAGAGGACTTACACCCCTCTAGACTCCCGGCCTTGTCGGCCGCATCCCGTTCCCTTCATCCTTTCGGCTTACGGCCCGCGTGCTTGCTGGCCTACGCTTAGAAACGAACATTACTGCCCGCTTCCCAAGGTCTCGCTACTCGGTGGCTGGCTAGGCCTTCCGAGGTGGGATGTCCTCCCACTAGACTTCACGATATTGCCCGGTCGCTTCCACGCCTGACCCCATCTCCGGAAGATTGACAAACTTCACTCAAGATGTAATCCGTGC
>JBGQGO010000304.1:0-6737 GCA_041497455.1 Blastocatellia bacterium
CGCGAAACTGTTTGCGTCTTGCGAGGAACATTCCCGTTAGCAGCGCGAGCCCCATGGTGAGCTGAACAACCAGATTCAAGTCAGCGCGAAAAGTCGCGCCCGTTCCGAGAAAACCGTCCATATGTTTCTCCTGATGATTGGCGTCGAAGCGTGAAGAAACCCCGACTAATAGCTGAGCTCCAAACTGCATTACGCGACCCGATTGCCAATCGGATTCCAACCAGGCTTTCAAAGTAGACAAACGCCCGGCCCAGGCGCACAATCACTGTCAACGGCCGAGGCGGACCGGTTCAATCGCGAACTCAGAACAGAGGTTAGCTCAATGACCTACATTGAGGAAACAGTTACTGCGACGGACGGGTTGCGTCTCTATCTGCGAAGGCACGAACTTGCGAACGCGCGCGGTGAGATACTCATCGCTCACGGCTTCGGCGAGCATAGCGGCAGATACGGCGCGCTGACGGACCACCTGGTTAATCACAACTATTGCGTGACGGCTTACGATCATCGCGGGCACGGGCTGTCGGATGGTTTGCCGGGTCACGTTGAGAGTTTCGGCGAGTATGACGAGGACCTCGCCAAGCTCATCAGCTCGGTGCGCTCGCGCAGTCAGGCGAAGTCCCTATTCCTGATCGGCCACAGTATGGGCGGGCTGATCGCGCTGAGATACGCGGCGCGAAAGGGCGGCGCGCTAAGCGGGGCGATCATCTCGGCGCCGTTGATCGAAGTTGCGGTCCCGGTTCCTGCTCATAAGCTGATGATCGCGAGAGTCAGCGCGCGGATTGCTCCGCGAATGCGATTGAATAACGAAATCAATCCATCGAATCTGAGCCGCGATCCTGAAGTGGGGCGGGCTTATGCGGCGGACCCGCTGGTCAATCGCAAGGTGAGCGGGAAATGGTTCGCCGAAGCTACACGAGCTATGCAGGAAGTCGCTGAATGGGCGCCTCGGATTACGACGCCGCTGCTTGTGATGCACGGCACTGATGACCGGCTGGCGAGCGTGCATGCGACGCGCCGAATGTTTGAACGCATTGAGTCTCCGGATAAGGAACTGGTGATATATCCCGGATTTTATCACGAGCTGTTCAACGAGCCTGAGAAGCAGGATGTGTTCGAGCGGGTGACCGAGTGGCTTGAAACGCGATGCTGACCTGGCTGAACGGTTCCCTCCCTAGCAGCCTGCTGAAAAGTCGATGACACACGAGTATTCAGGTGCAATCCCACCAACGCAGTTGGTGGATCGTTCATACTCAGCCTACAAGGACGAGGCTACACGGGACACTGGACTGGATCCCGAATCCCACCAACGCAGTTGGTGGATCGTTCATACTCAGCCTACAAGGACGAGGCACCTGCCACTGCGCTCCTGATCCCGAAGAGGGAGAGTAGACGTTGTGGCTGTAGGCGAGGTATGAACGATCCACCAACTGCGTTGGTGGGATTCCCGGACGGGCGTGCGGCCCGCTGCGTGTAGGCCGAGTATGAACGAACCACCAACTACGTTGGTGGGATTATCACGAATCCACGGTGATGGTCGATTCCCCATTTTCAGCAGCCTGCTTCGGAAGATGGCTGCTGTGGTTGGGTGATCGCCCACAACTTCGCTCGCGTGCCGATGTCCTCCCACTATTGTTCTGCCGAGTGGCCGCAGAGCTCACGGATGGCAAGATCGAGAATCTGCTTAACAGGTGGAGCAAGGTCTAAAGCTGAACTTGAGTACCTAGCTCCTCAGCAATCGCTCTCGCGTACGCAAGCCTTGCTGTAACCAAATCCTCAATCGCCAGCCCGCACGATTTGAATAGCGTTATCTCCGAAAGCGACTCGCGCCCTGGGACCTTGCCTGAAACAACCTCTGCGAGCGTTCCTTTTACGTGGCCTGGGTCGATTGCGCCTTCGGATATGGGTATCAGTATTTCGCCGGCTTCGCGGCCGGCAGCGGACTCGGCGTCGATGATCACGCGCGCCCTTCGTACTGCTTCAGTATCGAGCTCGCGAGTCGAAGGAGTGAAAGCTCCCACCGCGTTGATGTGAGTACCTGCGCTAAGAAGGCTGCCATCAAAGAGCGGTGTTGGCGAGGAAGTGCACGTGCAAATCAGATTAGCCGTCGCCGCGGCTTGTTCGGCGGACACGAGTTCACACGGAAGGTCGTGGACCGTACGGACGCGATCGGCCAGAGCGCGAGCTTTATCAGTCGAGCGAGATGCGATCATTACGTGCTCGACTTCGGCGACCTCGATCATTGCTTCAATGTGAAACTGCGCCTGCACGCCTGCGCCGAACACCGCCAATCGCTTTGAGCCGGGCGCCGCCATAAGCTTTGTTGCGACTGCGGAAGTCGCAGCGGTCCGGATCGCGGTGATGAATCGCCCATCCATCAGCGAGAGCGGGACGCCGGTTTCACAATCGAGCAGCAGGTAAACGGCCTGAACGATTTCCAGCCCGCGGCGAGGGTTTTGTTCAAACACCGAGACTATCTTAGTTCCGAGCGCGCCTGCGCCATCGAGATCGGCATAAGCAGGCATCTCGAGCAATACACCGTTATGCGCCGGAACGTCGAGCCGCAAACGCTCCGGTGCCTCGGCTTCACCGCGAGCTAACGCGCGAAAGCCTTGCTCCACCGCGTCTATTACTTCACGCATCGTGAGCACGGCGCGCAGGTCTGACTCGTTGAGTATCAACATTGAATCTGGGTATGTCGGCGTGAGGAACTTAACTCTGCGGCTCTCCGTCTATGTACTTAACGAATATCAACTCATTATGTTTTTCGTTGTAGACGAGCTCGTCGATGACCTGCGAAGCCAGCATGATCCCAAATCCGCCCGGCCGCAGGCCCAACTCCTGACGTCTCTCCATATGGCGGGTTGGCTCGCCCGGAGGATTAGCGAATGCGGCGTGTTCGATCTCTTCGATGTTGAAGCCCTCGCCGGGGTCTTTGATCGAGTACAGGATCGCGCGCTTCAGGTTAATGTACTTGATCTCGACTCGCTTTGAAGGATCGCACTTGCCGCCGTGCTCGATCGCGTTGTTGAGCAATTCGCGGAACACCGCGCCGACGGCTTCGCGAGTCTCCTTCGGAATGTGCTCGTGAAGATGGCCGAGAAACTTCTGGATCGGCTCGACCGCGTTTAGATCGCAAGGCACTCGCAGTTCGATCCAGTCCGGCCTGTCTGAGATGACTTCGATCTGAAGGCCGAGGTCCCTGCTTATTACCACGCGCACCGCTTCCACAAGCTCCTCGGCGCGGAACGGCTTCTCCAGAAACTCGCAAGCGCGATTGCGTAAGGCGCCGATCACAGCCTCGCTGGTCTTATGCCCGGTCATGACGATCGCTCGCAAGTCGGGGCGAATCTCTCTGGCGCGTTGAAGTAACTCGATTCCGGTCATGCCCGGCATCATAACGTCAGTCAGCAAAAGGTCCACCGGTTCGCTGTTCAGCACCTCGAGCGCAGACTTTCCGTCTGGCACTTCGATAACGTGATAGCCTTCGGCGTCCAGAACCGTGCGGTAGATCTGGCGGCTGGGCGCATCGTCTTCGGCTAGCAAAACGGTGGCTGACATAAGGTCCTCAATGCGATTTCGAACGCCCGCGCCGAGCGTGGTCTTTGACCCAACGGTTGTAACGCGTCCGCAGAGTCTTGACCGGGTTGTCGTTCTCGTCGGGCTGGATGTCCTGGTCGGTCACCTGAATCTCTAGATAGTAGCTTCCGTCATTCAATCCCTCGCCTATCTTATCACTCTTGTTGGCGACGACAAGATAGGCTACGTGAGCAGTCTTGTTATCGCACGGCGCGGGCGGATCCGGTTTCGTGTTGCAGTTGCAGCGCCGGTCGCCGCCGCGCAAATCGGCTGCTTCCATCGCGGCCATCACGCGATCAGCAAGAGTTCCCTTGGTCTGCTTGAAAGCTTTGACCGCTTCTTCTACAACATCATCGCCCGTGAGAATGTTTCCCTGGATTGAAAAGTAGACCTCGGTGCCTTCAACTTTTCCCTGGCGGTCGAGCGACTGCTTCCCGTTGCTGGCGCCCGAATAACCCGCCGCACGACCCTTGAGATCGACGATGCCATATTGACGCGAGGGGTGATTTGGATCTTGGGCTTTGAGCATATCTATAATGCGAGCCGGATCAGTGCCGCGGTTCATCTCATCACCGATCAGCTTCTGTAGCAGGCGGGTGCGATCGACGTTGGCTTGCGCAGCGGCGACTCCGAAGCCAGGCATGATGATAGCTTGAACGTCCTTCAATCCTTTTGCTGGGAAGCCGGCGAACGCTTGTTGAGGAACGCAGGTGGCAGACGCGATGACGACCTGACCGGTCTTTCGGTCGACGGCGATGACCGACCACGTAGCAAAAGCTTGTGTATGAAGTGTGACCAGGAGAAACAGAAGCACAGCGGTTTTTCTCATAAGGGCCTCGGGCGGTCATCGGGACATCTCATAGGGCCGCGACGATAACATGAAGGTGATGGGAGTTTCAACCGTAGCGACACTCGACGTTGCCCCGCCTATGGTCTCTAGCTCCTGGTTGGCCGATATGGAAGAACATTGAAAATTGAAAAATGAAAATTGCAAATTGGAAACCTGGCTGCCGCGCGGGTCTTGTAATAGACGAGTTCCAATTTTCAATTTTCAATTTTCAATTCTCAATTTTCAATTCTTAATCTTCAAGGCTCGATCCGGTCGAGGCTCACACAGACTAGAGTCTATGCTACGTCAGCTTGAATTCACCCGGTTCACCGCTTAATATTCGCTGACTAACGCCAATGCAATCCAACACGATTTCAGAGAACGGCGACACCGCGCCAATCAGACCCGGTGAAGAACTCAACCTGCAAGCGCTCGAAAACTATCTGCGTCAGCGCCTGCCTGAGTTGCTTCCAGGCGAGCCGCTCGATCACGCGCGCATCGAGGTCGAGCAGTTCCCGGGCGGGCATTCCAATCTCACTTACCTCGTGAGGCTCGGCGGCCACGAGTTTGTTTTGCGGCGGCCTCCGTTCGGCCCGGTCGCGCCGACCGCTCACGACATGCCGCGCGAGTATCGGCTGCTCGTCGCTGTTCATCCGCTGTTTCCGCTCGCGCCGCGGCCTTACTTGCTTTGCGAAGACAAGCAGATCATCGGCGTACCCTTTTACTTGATGGAGCGAAGACGGGGACTGGTCATTCGCCGCGACACGCCCAAAGAGATCGGCGGTGACCTGGATCTGAGACGGCGAGTAAGCGAAGGCATGGTCGATACGCTCGCGACGCTTCACTCGGTTGACATCTACTCTTCGGGACTCGTGAACATCGGGAAGCCGGTCGGATTCGTCACCCGGCAAGTGAAAGGTTGGACCGAGCGGTGGCAGCGCTCGAAGACAAGCGAACTGATCGAGATTGATCAGGTCATTCAATGGCTCGCCGACCGGCTTCCGCCTGAGCCCGATCCCGAAGCGGGACGGCCAGCCACGCTCGTGCACAACGACTTCAAGCTCGACAACACGATGCTCGATCCGAAGGACCCGGCTCGCGTAGTCGCCGTACTCGATTGGGAGATGTGCACGGTTGGAGATCCTTTGATCGACGTTGGGATTTTCCTGTGCTACTGGGCAATGAAAGAAGATCCCGAAGCGCGCCGCGAGTCCATAAGCCCGGTTACAACTGAGCCGGGTTGGATCAGCCGTCCAGAAGTGATCGATCGGTACGCTGAGAAAACCGGACGCGATCTTTCGGGCATCGCGTTCTACGAGGTGTTCGCGCTATTCAAGACAGCAGTCGTGCTACAGCAGATTTATTTCCGCTACGCGCGCGGCCAGACGCACGACGAGAGATTCAAGAGTTTTGATAAGCGGGTTGCAGGGCTCGCGCGCGCAGCGTGGGAGCTTGCAGAGAGATCAGGGATATGACTATTTTAGATTTTCTATTTTCTATTTCTTATTTTCGATTTGGGAGTGTCGCGAGGTGTTCGGTTAAGTTCGTTTCAGCAATCCATAATCAATAAATCAAAAAATAGAAAATAGAAAATAGAAAATAAGAAATAAAAAACCTCATGGGGTACATCTACCTTATTCGTCACGCGCAGGCGGGATCGCGCGAAAACTATGACGTGCTCTCGGAGCTTGGCCGCGAGCAGGCTCGTCGTCTCGGCGAACACCTCACCGAACAAGGCATTGAGCTTGGCGCAGTGTACGCCGGCGGCATGCAACGCCAGCGTCACACCGCCGAGATCGCTTGTGAGGTGATGGCAGCCCGCGGCGTCACCGTCCCCGATGTGACGACCGACGAGCGGTGGAATGAGTTCAGCTTGATCTCGGTCTATCGCGCAATCGCGCAGCGCATGATCGAAGAGAACCCCGAGTTCGAGCGCGACTACCGCGAGATGCAAGACGCGATTCGCCGCGATCCGCACACGACCGGAGGCGCGACCGGGCGATGCGACGCGGCGATTATTCGTGCGTGGATGGCTGCCCGCTATGATGACTACAAAGGCGAGCCGTGGAGCGCGTTCCGTGAGAGGATCCAGGCGTGCGGAGCGAGGCTCACGGGTAATGATTCGAATTCGGCGATTGCTGTGTTCACGTCCGCGACTCCGGTAGCGATCCTGGCGGCGGCGGCGCTCGGGCTCAGTGACGAGAAGCTGCTGAGCATACTTGGCGTGATCTACAATTCAGGGATCACGGTCTTGCGGCCGCGCGAAGACGATCTGAGGCTGTTTACGTTCAACTCGACGCCGCACCTCGGCGCGTCGCAGCGCACGCTC
>JBGQGO010000305.1:0-6736 GCA_041497455.1 Blastocatellia bacterium
GGCGCGCGGCATTGATGTGGATGACATCTCGTTTGTGGTTAATTACGAAGTGCCTGCGACCGCTGACGACTACATACACCGCGTAGGACGAACAGCGCGGATGGGCCGCGACGGCGCGGCTCTGACGCTGGTGAGCCCTGAAGAGGAATCCACCCTGGCGTCCATCGAGCGGGTCGCCGGAATCAGGCTTGAGCGGTCAAGGCTGACGGGGTTTACGGATGGCAGGTCCGAGGAGCAGGTACGATTGACGACTGAGATCGGTCGATTGCGCTCGTCGTCAACGCGCTCCTTCAGAGCGAGTCGAGCGTCGCGCTGACGGGTTGTTGTTTTCAAGAAGGAAGTCATTGGCTTCGAAGTCTAAATACGCGTTGCGCAAGCTGGCCGCTTGCGCAGCACGTGGGAACGAGGTGACATCATTCCAAAAGAAGATATGATCCCGGTTGATGGAACTGTAGTCGAATGTATGGGAAATACTACATTCAAAGTGAAGATAGGCGAGGGGCACGAGGTATTGGCTCATTTGTCCGGGAAGATGCGCAAGCATTACATCAGGGTCCTGGCGGGTGACAGGGTGACCGTCGAGTTGTCACCTTACGACCTGACAAAGGGACGTGTAACTTTCCGGCATCGAAGCTAGATAGCAGGCGGGTTGCTCCCGGGCCTTAGCTTGACCACACGATCCACGGAGTATAGTCTGAATGCATCTGCAATGGTGTAGAAAGCCAGCCGGTCTGAGTGGTAGCCGGCATGACTCCACGAAATGCCACTTAGTGGAGCCTCCTATGCCAGCGCCAGTCAAACGCTTCGATGACAATCTACGATCTCTCGCCGCCATCTGCCCTGGTTCGGCCTTCGCGTTGCCGTTGGTTGTGACTTTCTACTGATGAAGGTAACGGGGAGCCTCGTTGCGCGCGAAAAGGTGGCAGAAGGATGATGACGAGCTTGGTTGATATCGAAGACGCCAGAGGCCGCCTCGCATCTGGTGAGAAGCCTTATGCGTTTGAGATAAGCGACCGCGTCACGATGGTCGGGCCGGCTTGCGGATTCGGAGCGGATTATCTGCGCCACCTTCGGACGGAAGGGCGCTACGCGGAGAGTGTCGAAGAAGCAAATCAAATCGCCGATGCGAGAGGCGCGACAATAATCGGAATCTGGTTCGTGAAACGATAACTTATCGAAGACAGGAATGATGGTGAAATCAACACAACTGACAGATGAGCAACCCTGGACCCGACCCTGGTGGCAGTACTCCGAGGGTAACGGTCCCGTCTTATTCTACATAATTTCTGTCCACGTGCTCGCGGTGATTGGATTGATTTTTTTCCCGCTGCCGAATTGGCGCGTGCTGGTAGCAGCTCTGGCTGTGGCTTCGATCGGTGGCGTTGGAACATCGGTGTGTTATCACCGATCTCTTTCGCACCGGTCGTTGCGGCTGAATCGCGTGGTTGAGAATATACTGATCTTCTTCACCATCTTCAACGCGTCGGGTGAGCCGATTTCGTGGGTGGCGAATCATCGTCATCACCACGCGAAAGCGGATACCGCTGAAGACGTGTCGAGCCCTCGCCACGGCGGGTTCTGGTGGGCTCACATCAGATGGGTCTACCAATGGTCAGGCTCTGAGGTTAGCCGCTGGTGTCCGGATATGGACAAGCCTCGTTATAGGGTTTGGCGGCGCGTGCAGATTCCGATCATCGTTCTTTCAGTTGGCTTATGGCTTGTTTTGGGATGGCAAGCGTTTTTCTGGATTGGCGCGATCCGGCTGGTATATTCGCTGCACTTTCAGATGTTCGTCAATAGCTTGCTTCACATGACGCCGGGGCTGCCTGAAGGTGTAGACTCGAGTCGAAACATCTGGTGGCTTGGACCATTGCAGTTAGGGGCGTGGGGCGAGAACTGGCATAGGAATCATCACTCAGATGCAAACGCGGCGCGGTTCGGAAGGAAGTGGTGGCAGATTGACTTCGGATGGTATGTGATTGCAGGGCTTAAGGCCGTAAGACTTGCGAGCGAAGTCCGGTCGACAAGAGACAACATTGGTAGAGAAACGCGACGGGGCAACGCATCAACTACCGGTGCTTCGGCTTTGAGCAATCAGTGAGCAGCGGGAAGAGAATGAGCACGCTCGATCAAAAACTACTTCAGACCATTTTGGTGGAGATAGACAGTCACCTGAGTCAGGGGATTCTGCCCGTGCACAATGGTCACCTGAAGGATCTCTCTGATGAAGCCGACGTGCTGGACTGCTTGCTGTTGATGAAGAAACAGGGACTGATCAGCGGCGATCTCGTAACCAAGGGTGCTAACAGCACCCCTTACAGGATGACTAACATCAGGCTGA
This sequence comes from Blastocatellia bacterium, assembly GCA_041497455.1. Lineage (GTDB taxonomy): Bacteria > Acidobacteriota > Blastocatellia > UBA7656 > UBA7656 > Onstottus_A. Next base: position 2,342 of record JBGQGO010000305.1, read on the forward strand.
CATACTTGGGTATCAAAGTGCTCAGGTCGTAGCCTAGAGGATGTTGACGCACGGATAGGAGGGGATACACTTTGAGTAATAGCAGTTCAAAGGCTGATGTATCGAATCGCGCGCGCGCAGCGAAAGCCGGGGAGAAACAAACGCGTAGTGAAGCCGCCGATACGTCTCGAAGCGAGAGAGACGCAGGTGATCAAGTAAACCGATTTTTGCTTTGCACGCTTGTCAGCGAATCTTCAAAGCGCATAAAGGCCAGCGCCGAGAGGGCCGGTGAGTCGATGCCGTTGGCGATGATCGTCAGGGGTGTTCTCCGGGCCTATCGCGTGGCGGCGGCGGACAAAGACGGACCGTTGGCGGGACCGGAGTTGGATATTTCCGGCCTCGCGAGGCTGAACGACAAGGTTCTTAAGAGCGAGATCGCGCGCCACACTAGAGAGAGAGTTAAGAATAGCGAGGCGAGGCTTGCTCGCGCGGAGCGGCTCGGCGATGACTCGAGGATCAAAGCCGAGAAGGGCGAGCTCGAGATCGCAATCGAGGTGCGGAGCCGGCTTGCTGAAGTCTATCGTTGAACTATTTCGATTCTGTTTGCAAAGCGCAGTCCGTATTGGAGGGAACATGAAAATGAAAATGGGTGACGTGCTCGCCTATAAGGATTCAGAGGTCTCTGTGCGTTATGGCACCGGAGTCGTAACCGCTATAACCAACGAGGAGTATGCCATTCTCTGGTCCGGACGGGGCTTGACCAAGTACAGGCGTTCGATCCTTGATGACAAGCTGGAACAGATTTTTCAACGGGTAGACAAGCAGGCGGGTCTTCCCAAAGAGCGTCACCTTCACCTTGGCACATCCAAGGCCGGCGTGCCTTTCAATGAGAACTACGATCGCGCCAAAGTTGAATTGCTGTGTGAGCAGTTAAAGGCGTCAGGAGCGCGCAAGGCGAAGGATGTAGCCGACGGACTCGCAGCCGAGCTATTCACCAAGAAGCTTGCGCTCCGAGGCGCGGCCAAGACTGTATTGTTGCAGCTTGCCGAGCTATGTAACACCCGAAGCTCTGCCAGCGATGAAGCTCAGAACATTAGCAGGGAACTCTTTTTTGGCTACGTGCTTCAGAAGTCGGATTTCGTGATCGTCGAAGTCGAGAAGTGAATCGCGTGTCTGCGCGTTTCGCAAACTTTAGGATTCGTTGACCGCAAGAGAGTCGGTTTGTGGAGCAGGAACCTCCATTCGGGTATTTCCTGCTCGTGCTGCGACCAGCTTGACCTTCTTCAGTTCCGTCCCTTTGATTCCAAAGAAGGTGGCCATCTGGATGATCTGGCCCGGGCTCACGAAATCGTTTGGGTCCGAGCAGAACTTGTCTATGCCCGGATCAAACTCGCGGCAACCCATTCGCTTGGGTATCCTCAGGCCGAATGTGCATTCGCCATTCTTCGTGTACTGCAAACAGAACTCACAGATTATCATCTTATACTCGGTTCTCTGCAACCATAGAGCACACAGATGGCTTTGTCAAAGTAAGCCTGTTTTGCCCCGGTCGTTTGACAATGCTCGAAGCTTTGCGCTAGGCTGAAAGCCCGTGAAGGGAGAAGCGGTCGCGATTATCCCTGCGCGGTACTCCTCGACTAGATTGCCGGGTAAACCCCTCCTCCTCTTAGCAGGATTGCCGATGATAATGCACGTCGTTGAGAGAGCGTCACGTGCACGGTTGGTTTCACGGGTGATCGTTGCGACCGATGATGAACGGATCGCAGAGGCGGTTGCGGCGCACGGTGGCGAGGCGGTTATGACTTCACCCAATCTTGCGTCGGGCACCGATCGAGTTGCGGAAGTCGCGGCGCAGCTTGACTCGGAATTCGTCGTCAACGTTCAGGGAGACGAGCCGCTTATTGAACCTTCCACGATCGACGCCGCGATCGCGCCGCTCATTGAGGACTCGCAGATTCAGATAAGCACTACGTCGGAGCCCATAACCACAGTCGAAGACGTGTTCAGCTCCAGCGTCGTAAAGGTTGTTACCGATGCGCGCGGGTTCGCTCTTTACTTCTCGCGCTCCCCGATTCCTTACTTTAGACTCGCTGGGGAGATGACGCTTGAGGAATCGTTGCGCGCCGACGCTACGCTGCTGTCTAATTATCGCAAGCATTCGGGCCTGTACGCCTATCGTGCGGCATTCCTGCGGCAGTTCGCCCGAATGGAGCCCTCGCCGCTTGAACGACTCGAAGCATTGGAACAGCTTCGCGCGATCGAGAACGGATTCGAGATTCGGGTCGTGAGAGTCGAGCACCGGTCGATAGGCGTTGACACCCTGCAGGACTTCGAACGAGTAAAACGGTTGATTGAGGAGACCCCATCATGACCAAGTTCATATTCGTCACCGGCGGAGTGGTTTCGAGTCTTGGCAAAGGACTGGCCGCTGCTTCTATTGGGTGCTTGCTCGAAGCGCGCGGCTTGAAAGTTACCCTTCAAAAACTCGACCCGTACATCAACGTCGATCCGGGAACGATGTCGCCTTTCCAACACGGTGAGGTGTTCGTCACCGACGACGGCGCGGAGACGGATCTCGATCTGGGACACTACGAACGGTTCACGCACGCCCAGCTCACTCAGGCCAACAACTGGACGACCGGACGAATCTATCTTTCGGTCATCAACAAAGAGCGGCGTGGTGATTATCTCGGCAAAACGATTCAGGTCATTCCGCACATCACGAATGAAATCAAGGACGCGATACGAGCCGTTGCGGACGGCCCCGACGTCGTGATCGTAGAAGTAGGCGGCACGGTAGGCGACATCGAATCGCTGCCCTTCCTCGAAAGCATCCGGCAGATGGGCAACGAGGTCGGCCGCGGGAACGCTCTTTTCATTCACCTCACCCTGGTGCCTTTCATCGCCGCGTCGGGCGAGTTGAAGTCTAAGCCAACGCAGCACTCGGTGAAGGAGCTGCGCGAGATCGGTATTCAGCCTGACATTCTGTTGTGCCGCTGCGATCGCCCGCTGCCCCATGACATGAAGGAGAAGATCGCGCTGTTCTGCAACGTGCGCGAAGAAGAGGTAATCACCGCACAGGATGTGGAAACGATCTACGAAGTGCCGCTGATGTTCGCCCGCCAGGGGCTCGACGACATGATTGTGAGGAAGCTGAGTCTGCAAGCGGCCGAACGCGATTTGCGCAGATGGTCCGAGCTCGTCGAGACCATCAAGAAACCCGATGCGACAGTGAGTATCGGCATAGTCGGTAAGTACGTCGAGCTCGAGGACTCGTACAAAAGCTTGCACGAAGCGCTAGTTCACGGCGGCGTCGCCAATCGCGTGGGAGTGCAGTTTCGCTGGATCGAGTCCGAAGACCTGATGGACGATCCGAATTGGGAAGAGCGACTGCGCGATTTCGACGCGATACTCGTCCCCGGCGGGTTCGGCAAGCGAGGCATTTCGGGCATGCTGCGCGCGATCAACTACGCGCGTCGCGAACAGACGCCTTACTTCGGGATATGCCTGGGTATGCAATGTGCGACGGTCGAGTTTGCGCGCAACGTGTGCGGGCTTGAAGGCGCTGACTCGACTGAATTCGACGACGACACTCCGCATCCGGTGATCTTCAAGCTGCGGGATCTGATCGGAGTTGAGGCCATGGGCGGGACTATGAGGCTCGGCGCGTATCCTTGCAAGCTCCAGCCTAGCTCGCTGGCCGAGAGAATTTATGGAACGCCCGCGATCAGCGAGCGCCATCGCCATCGCTACGAGTTCAACCCGCGCTACGAAGATGAGCTGGGCCGTCACGGATTGGTGTTCTCCGGCAAATCACCCGATGGAAAGTTCATCGAGATAATCGAGCTGCCTGATCACCCCTGGTTCCTGGGCTGTCAGTTTCATCCCGAGTTCAAATCGAAGCCGCTGGATCCTCATCCGCTCTTCGTGTCGTTCATTCGCGCCGCGTATGAGCATCGGCTGCGCGATGAAGCTACCGGAGACCGCGCCGGGAGCGGCGCGCCGCGTGAAGAGCACGAATGGAAGATCGGCGCGTCGAGTGACTAGCCGCGCGGCCGCGATTTAACCGCGCCTTCTCACAGTTACGCGTTGAACAGCGGTTTCAGTCCGCTTGACTTGATCATGGCCAATACATAAGATACCGCCCTCTCGATAGGAGCGGGATTGGTCGGCCCTGATGGTCTGCCTGTCGCGGCTTCATCTTGAACTTCGCTCAAACTGGTCGCCGAAGCGGCTCAACCACGCATTCACGAGCGGCAACGCGGCGCTCAAACAACTTGGAGGAACCCATGAAAAGAACAGCTTGGAGAGTAGTAAGTCTAGCTCTGTGCATAGCGATGACGGCGTTGCTAGCCGTTGCCCAGAACACAACTGCGCCAAAGGCCGCGCCCAAGAAAGCGGCGCCTAAGAAGGCTA
>JBGQGO010000306.1:0-6730 GCA_041497455.1 Blastocatellia bacterium
AATCAGATGCTCTACCAACTGAGCTACGCCGGCTTATGATCGCTGATTGTCAATCGTCGAAAGAATAAGGAATGACCAACGCGATTGCAAGACGACCCCGTTCAGGGTTCTGAGTTCAGGGTTCAGGGTTCTGAGTTCAAGCTCTAGCTTGCGTAGGTTGCCGCAACCATCCGCAACTAACTGCACACTTCGCAAGCTAGTTGAACTCTGAACCCTGAACTCTAAACTCTGAACTCTGAACTCCGCGAGTTTGGCGCTTAGACGGCGCTTTGTTATGATTCGCGCCATATGCGAGGATTCGCGTTCGCGTTGGTGAGGCGGCTGCTGATAATACTTCCCGTGCTCTGGGCCGTCGTCACGCTTGTATTCCTTCTTATTCACATCGTACCAGGCGATCCCGCCCGGCAGCTCGTCGGCGAAAACGCCACGGAAGAGCAAGTTCAAATCGCGCGCGCTGAACTCGGATTAGACAAGCCGCTCGGATCGCAGTACTTGGATTATTGGCAGGGACTCGTGCGCGGCGACTGGGGCACGAACCCGGTCACCAAACAGCCGGTGCTTCAGCGGATCGCCTCGCGTTACCCAGCTACGATCAAGCTCGCTCTGGCAGCGATGCTCATCGCTACGCTCATATCGATTCCGCTTGGCGTCACGGCCGCTACTCATCGAGGAAGCTGGATAGACAGCCTATCGACGCTCGTAGCGCTGCTGGGAATTTCACTTCCAAGCTTCGCACTCGGGCCGCTGCTCGTTCTGGTTTTTTCAGTGAACCTCGGCTTGACGCCGGTCTCAGGCGCGGGCGGACTGGACAACCTGATACTCCCTTCGGTGACGCTCGGCGCTGCGATGTCCGCGATTCTCACACGCATAGTTCGATCGAGCGTGCTCGAAGAGTTGAACGAAGACTACGTGCGCACCGCTCGCGCGAAAGGCCTGCCGGAACGAACCGTGATCTACAAGCACGTCTTGAAGAACGGACTCATCCCGGTAGTGACGGTTCTTGGACTGCAGTTCGGAGTATTGTTGGCCGGAGCGATAATCACCGAGCGAGTCTTCTCGTGGCCGGGCGTTGGGAGCCTGCTGGTAGACAGCATCAGCGAGCGCGACTACAAGCTGACGCAAGGCTGCATACTGGTGATCGCGGCGACTTATGTGCTGGTCAACACCGCGACGGATATTGTGTATAGGTTTCTAGATCCGAGGATCAAAGTGGATTGAATGACCGATAGACCACGGATCAAACAGGTCGAATGGATTGTCACAGATCAGTCCCCTGCTAATCGGTCCTATTCGTCCTATCGGTCCTATCTGTGGATCCCCATTTTATGAACACAGTCGCCAAATTTGGATTAGCCGTCGCCTCGGCGCTGGTTCTCATCGCCGCGCTGTCGCCGCTGCTCGCTTCGTGGGAGCGGGTGCAGAGTCAGGACCTGGTCTCGCGGCTCGACTCGCCCGATCGCGCTCATCCGATGGGCCGCGATCAACTCGGCCGCGACGAGCTGGCTCGCATCATCTACGGCGCGAGAGTCTCGATGCTCGTAGGACTTTCCGTCGTAACCATATCCTCTATTGTAGGCGTGCTAATCGGAGCGTTCTCAGGCTACGCGGGTGGATGGACCGATCGAATAGTCTCGGGCTTTCTGTTTAACGTCTTCTTGTCATTTCCGGGGATACTGCTTGCGATCGCGATGGTCGCGTTCCTGGGGCCAAGCTTGAAGAACCTGATCGTCGCGCTCTCGGTGATCGGCTGGGTCGGCTATGCGCGATTGATGCGAGCGCAGGTGCTCAAGGTTCGCGAATACGATTTCGTGACGGCCGCTCGAGCGCTCGGGGCGAGCAACGTTCGCATCCTGCTCAAGCACATTCTGCCCAATTCGATTCAGCCGTTGATCGTTCAGGCCTCGCTTGGAATGGCAGGCGCGATACTCGCCGAAGCAGGAATGAGTTTTCTTGGATTAGGCGTGCCGGAACCGATCCCTTCATGGGGCAAGATGATCGACGACTCGCGCGAGTTCTGGTTCACGGCGCCTCATCTGTTCATCTTTCCCGGACTGATGATCGCTCTCGCGGTTTTGTCGTTCAACTTCATCGGCGACGGCTTGAGGGAGAAGCTCGATCCGCGGCAACAGCCGAGGTGAGAAGCAACGGGGGAGATGGGGGAAGAGGAGCAGAGGTGCAGAGGGGAAGAGGGGAAAAGGAGAGATTGCGAAAGGGCGACGGGGCGAAGCGGCGAGGGGGAGACAGGGCGACGCTTACCTCTTCCCCTCTTTTCCTCTTCCCCCCCTCACCCCTTCTCCGTGTCTCCCCGTCTCTCTTCCCCGAATGCTGCCCTGTTCACCACGTAAGGCATCTTCGACGGATCGCCATCGTAGCGCTCCTCGATGACATCGATCACAGCTTGCACCGCGCGTCCGGCCATACCGACTTCAGGATCACCCGATAGACGAGTCTCTCGCGTGCCTGATGCGAAGTGATGAAACAATCTCAAGCGGTCTCTCAGTCGCGGATCTCGCAGCGGGCTGTCCGCCGGGAGAGGTTCCTTCTCGAAAACGTCCAATGCAGCGCCGGCGATTTCGTCGTTGATCAAAGCTGAATAAAGGGCGCACTCGTCTACGACCGGGCCTCGCGACGTGTTGATCAGATAAGCAGTCCGCTTCATTCGTTTGAATTTCGCTTCGTTCATCAGATGATGAGTCGGTGTCGCGGACTCGCCCGGCGTCAACAGCGGCACGTGTACGCTCACATAGTCGGCTTGCCCCAACGCTTCATCGAGCGAAACATATCTCACCGTGCGACGCTGCCTGGAAAATCCCGCTTCGTGCCTCAATTGCATTTCGCGGTCCGCGTACTCGGCGAACTTTTCATCTCGAGAGATCGGATCGTACAAAAGCAAATCCATGTCGAGTCCGATGCACTTTTTCGCAAAGGCCTTGCCGATCCGGCCCGTGCCGATCACTGCTACGGACTTACCGGTTACCTCGTCTCCAAGGAACGGATGATATGGATGCCACGAAGTCCACTGGTTCTGCTCGACCAGTTGCTCCGACGAGTAGAGCTTGCGCGAGACCGCGCCCATTAGAAAGAACGCGAATTCGGCCGTGGCTTCGGTCAGCACATCCGCCGTGTTGCTGAATGGAACGCGATAGCGATTCGCCGCGGCGCGATCGATGTTGTCAAAGCCCACAGCGCATTGAGCGACGACTCGCAATGTGCCCGCGCCCGCCGCAAACACTTCTTCGTCGATGGTGTCGCGCAGCGTTGTGATGAGCGCATCAATCCCGCTTCTTACTTTCTCTACGATGAGCGATTTTGGCGGAGGCTCAGTGTCCGCGTAGACGTCAACTTCGTATCCAAGTTCACGCAACCGGTCGAGCGCTTCGCGTCCGATGTCCGCCGTCGCAAACACTCTGACTATTCTGTGTGTCATAACAATCCAAGCCGGCGAAAAGCTGCCCGGTCAGCCCGCCGAATCTTATGCTTCGATCCCGATGTGATCAAGTTGACATGCCTTGGCAGAAATAGGACCGAGTGCACCCCTCGATTCCGATGCCTCGACACATCCCAGCGGGGTGACCTGTCTATAGCAAGAAGGACCGCCGATCTCTGTAGCTCCGTTAGGAGCGGCCTGTTCCCCGAGCGGCTCGCGGTTGGGCGGAAGAGGGAGCTCCTAAAGGAGCTACGCGAATCTCTACTGGTGCGCGCCCTATCGACAGGTCGTCCCTCCGGGACTAACGGGCGACCGCCCCGAACGTGTACTTGATGATATCGATTCTGACGGCTCGATTGAATCTCAACCCGGAACTGTACCGAGCCATTTGGAAAGCTCCGTCATCGATTATGGCTGAGACGGTGGTGGACGGAAGAGGTTACGGCGGCGGGCAATTCGAGATTCGACATTCGCAATTCGAGATTCCTCGTTCATCTTGACCCTCTCCCGCAAGCAGGAGACATGAAGCCGTATAGTCAGCGAGAGCTATTCACTCGGTGACTCTCACGTTGTATCGTCTCAAAATCGGCGGCTGCCGCTTGTGCGAATTGCGAATTGCAAGGCTGACCCCGGCGCTCGTTCTCATTGGACACAAGACGCCCAGGCCTTGAACTCATCGAAATACTTTTTCTCTCCCCACGTGTGCGAATCCCAGTTATCGCCAATTCTCTCGAAGAGCTCTCGTGATCCCGCCCGGTCGCCCGCCCATCCCGCGAACCTGCTCATTTCGTTGAGCTGTTCGTTGTTCGCTCCGTACGCTTCTTCAAGATCGGCGAAACCCTGCTTCATTCTGGGCCACGAAACCCTGCTCTCACTGAAGAACGCTTTGCCCCTGTAGTATCTAGCCAGTTCCAATCCGATCAAGTAATAGAGGATCGATCCGTTTTTGCCTCCCGCCGTATCGTAGGTCTCTTCGGCGAAGTTCTCCCAATCGCCCTCGCTGCCGTGCCATCGAGGTAGCAGGAATTGCGCCTTATTAAAGTAGAAATAGTGGTACGTTGGCTCAGCCGCCACAGCTTTCTTGAACAGCTTATCGAAGCGCCCCGCATCCCAACCCTGACCGATAGCCACCCACTGCATAGCGGCGTACCAGTGAGGACACTTGGTCCGGAGTCTCGCAGCCTCCTCGAGGACGCGTTGGGCAAGCGCCAATCGTTCTCTGAACAGTCGCCATCCGTCTTGGCCGACGGTGTCTGAAAACCCAGATCCCCTTGCGTACCATGCGTATTGGGTAAGCGCCTGGCCCAGGGCCACTCGGGCAGTTGTTGACTGAGGTCTCAGCCTGATCCACTCCCGGAGTTTTTTAAGTAGGGCGAGCCAATCGTCATCGGCCGCCTTTTGTCCTTGAGCCGGGGAGTCCAGCCCGTAATAGAACTTATGTAATTTCCAGGCGCCTCCAACGAATCTCGCTTTGGTGGCTCGTAACTCGCTCACGATGGCCTCGAGATCATCGAACTTATCCTGCAAAAGGATTTCACGTATCTGTGCAGAATAACGTTCAACTGCCACGGACCCGCCTTCATCCGCCGCGGCTGGATTCTTGGTTCCGCCGTTTGCCTTTGCTTCCGTCTTGGTCGCCGGGTTTACCGAATCGCTCGCCCGTCTAGTCCGAGCGTTGATTATGTTGCTTACTGCCGCGTACCGCGGCCAGATGTAAGAGCCGATCGCGCCGGCTGACACAACACCAAGCACCACAAGTAAGATCCTTCGTGTGTTCATTCGCGTTCTCCTGACTGGCTATGCCGAATGATAAGAGTGATTGATGGGACCACAGTGAGGGGCTTCGCTAGCTACGCGGGATTGTAGCACTCGCCCCTAAGTGCGGGAATAGTTTTAAAACAGGTATTGACCGCGATATGTGCTCGTGCTGAAGAGTGTCGTCTCTCGCACCGATGGGAACCAATTCTGACCGATCCGGGTGCTGAACCTTTCGTCCAACTAAGATGCCACCGGCTTGCCCGGTGGAGTCTCACGCTTGCTAGCTACAGAGATTGACTACGCCTGCTCCCCCTCTTTGGTCCACTTGTCGATATACGCCCGATTCTGACCGCTTGCCAGATCGCCGTAACTGCTCGAGTAGGCGCTGGGCTGCCAGAGCCGCTCCACGCCCGCTTCGATCACCGATTGTGCAAGCTTCGAGAACGCAAACTCCTGCGCCGCATTCATCAGCTCGACTGAAAGTGCAGCCGGCGAAACTGCGGGATGAAGGCGCACAGCGATGTGAACGTGATCGGGAATGAATGAGACTTTGATCAACCTGAATCGAAGCCTCGTTTGCATATGCTCCCACTGTTCGGCGACCGCGCTCGCGTCTGCCGAACCAAAAACGCCGCGTCGACGCCACGTCGAAAACACCAGGTGGAACCGCGCAAGAACCCAGGCGTGTCGCGGGGCCACAATCCGATCATCATTGGCTGTCGGCTCGTACTCTCGCAGATATACCGGAGGCAACACGCGGCTGGCGTAACCGTGATGCTCGCTCTGCTTGCTTAGGTAGGCCTCAACCGCCGCGCTCGTGCTGTTGCCCACGGTGCACGCGAAGTAGCCCTTGCTCAGAAGATCGGTTGGCGTCTCAAGCCCGAGCTTCAAACGAAGCCATTTGCTGACCTGTCCCTTCAGCTTGCTTGCGCAGGTAGAGATCGACTCGTCCGGTTTCATGCTCACCTGCGCCATCAGTTCGGTCTGGCTTGATGCGCACTTGAGTATTTCCAAACCGTATTGCGCCGCGATCTCACTCAATGTGCATTGGTCCAACGCAGCTAAGGCCAGGATTGGACGGTTGCGATGTGTCCGCCAACGCAGAAAGATCCGATTGCAGTAAGCGAACTGAACCTCATCGAGACTGTAGGGGGCGGCGAACATTGCGCGGGTGATTCTAGCATGCGCGTGTGATTCTAGCAGAAGAAGGCCGCTGCGGTGATCTTCGCGGCAAACAAATGTTTTCGGCCGGATGCCACGGGCTCGCCCCGTGGAGATTCACGCTGTCAGCTACTGGGACATGGAGCGGCGTCTTCGTGATGCCACGGGCTTGCCCCGTGGAGATTCACGCTGTCAGCTACCGGAACATGGAGTGGTGTCTTCGAGATGCCCCGGGCTTGCCCCGTGGAGATTCACGCTGTCAGCTACCGGAACATGGGAGCGGCGTGTTCGTGATGCCCCGGGCTTGCCCCGTGGAGATTCACGCTGTCAGCTACCGGAACATGGAGTGGTGTCTTCGAGATGCCCCGGGCTTGCCCCGTGGAG